>DATCGT010000075.1:0-6290 GCA_036508775.1 Tepidiformaceae bacterium
CCGAACTGCAGGCTCGGGTCCTGGATCCCCATGCGGTCCGCGATTCCAAAGAGCGCCGCGTTCGCCAGGATCAGGAACAGCGTGGTGCTGACCCACTTTGGCGGCACCGCTACCCAGTCAAGCAGCCTCTCGAAGACCGCGTCCGCAAGACCGATGGAGAGCCCAACCTTCGCCAGGCTCTGCCAGGCACCGTGGGGGCCGTTCGTGATTACCACCGCCGCGACAAGAAAGCCAGTGCGAACGAGGCGAAATGGCCAGCCAGGAGCGCCAGTCGTTTTGCGGCAAGAGCCTGAGTTGATTCAGCCATGGAAACGGTTTCTGTGCTTTCGTCCATCCCGCTATGAACTTTTTCTGCTCTCGGAACGATTTCGCACATCCTAAGCATCACGTTCGCGTTATTGCAAACAAATAGTCGCCACAATGCTCTCGCCGATGTTCGTCCGCCACCGGTCCTCACTTTTGAATACGGTTCGATCGTCGCATACGCACGACTTGATGAGGATAGGTACATCGATGGAGCCCCACTCCGGTGTCACAGGGCGTGCCCGGATACGTGGTTTGTCTGTGCTTCCGCTACCCACTCCTTACCCGTTGCCCATCTACACTCGTTCGGTGAACGTCGCGGCTCTGCCCTATACGTTGCTCCTCATACTCGCCGAGCTGAGCATCGGCAGCCTCCTCCTTACACTCGCCAGCGACCTACGGGGCGGAGTCACCCGGGGCTTTGTCATGACCATGGCCTTCTGCGTTTCGTTAACGGCCGCGCTCGCCTGGTGGACCGCTGCGAGTCTCGTTGTTGGCCCCGATGTCGACGGTTTTCAGCTGGCGCCTGGCTGGTTTGCTCCCGCTCGCGACGGGTTCGCGGTCGTGACCGCGGCGAGCGCCGTTTACAGCTTCGCGGCATTCACGGGTTGGGATGCCCTTGGGCGGCTGGCGGGTATCGTCGGTGCGGTTGCCGGGCTAGCGGTGGTCGTCCTTCTCTCCGCGATGCTCGCACCACCCACCTGGGGCTTTCCGGCGCCGTTCCTGGCATTGTTCGCCGGGACACTGGTCATGGGTGCGGTCGCCGTCTCGATGGTCTGGGGCCACTGGTACCTGACCGAGGGGAAGCTGCCCGCGTGGCCTCTCCGCGACCTTGCCTGGGTGCTCATCGGTGCCGTCCTGTTCCAGTCCCTGGTGACTCTCATCAATGCCTTTGTTCCCGTCCGCGAGACACCGCGCCCCGCGAACCCGATTTCCGTCGGACTGTTCGCCAACCCCGCCTTCTACCTGCGGGTTGGCGTGGGGCTCCTCTTCCCCGCCGTCCTTGCGGTGCTCTCGCTCCGCACAACGCGGATTCGAGCGATGCAGAGTGCAACGGGGTTGCTCTATATCTGCATGGGCGCCGTCTTCGCTGGCGAAGTGCTTTCGAAGGGCCTCATGTTTCTCACCGGCCGCCCCCTCTGAACTCGAATCGTTAACTTTCGATCTTGGCTTGCGGCCGCGTTACCGGTGGCCTCGGCTCCCTGTTACCATTTCGCTGATCAGCCGCTGGAGGCCAGAAGTGCATCGCGAATCTGCTTGGGACATCCTCTGCGAATATTCCCGCGAAGAGCGCACGCGGAAGCACGGTATTGCGGTCGAAGCGGCCATGCAGGCTTACGCGCGGCTCTTCCACGAGGACGTCGAAAAATGGGGAATCGTTGGGCTCCTTCACGACTTCGACTGGGAGATCCACCCGACCGCCGACCTTCATCCGCAGGCGGGTTCGAAGCTCCTGGAAGTGCGGGGCGTGCCTGAAGACATCCGTTATGCCATCCTTTGCCACGCACCCTTCCTGGGCCTCGAATACCACCAGAAGATGGACCGAGCGATCTATGCCTGCGACGAGCTCTCCGGTTTTGTGACTGCCTGCGCCCTCGTTCGGCCGGATCGCTCCCTCTCTTCAGTCGAGCCTGCCTCGGTGCGGAAGAAGATGAAGGACAAAGCCTTCGCCCGCGGCGTGAGCCGCGACGATCTTATCAACGGCGCCAGCGATCTGGGCGTCGAACTCGATGAACATATTCGGTTCGTGGCCTCGGCCCTCAAGCCCGTCGCAGCCGAGCTTGGAGTGAACCCTTGAGAAACGAACAGGTCCCGGACCGCAATATCGCCATGGAACTCGTCCGCACCACGGAGGCCGCCGCTCTGGGGGCCGCCCGTTGGGTCGGCCGGGGTGACAAGGAGGGCGCCGACGGGGCTGCGGTCAACGCGATGCGCATGATGCTCGATACCGTCGACATGGACGGCGTCATCGTCATCGGCGAAGGGGAAAAGGACGAAGCCCCGATGCTCTTCAACGGCGAGCACGTGGGTAACGGCGGTGGCCCCCAGGTCGATGTCGCCGTCGATCCGCTTGAGGGCACCCGACTGACTGCCCTTGGTCACTCTGGCGCCGTCAGTGTGATCGCCTGCGCCCCGCGCGGCACCCTATTCAATCCTTTCGACATCTTCTACATGGAGAAAATCGCGGTCGGCCCCGCTGCCCGCGGGATGATCGACCTCAGCGCTCCCGTCAGCTGGAACATCCAGCAGGTGGCCAAAGCCAAGGGGATCCCGGTCCCGGAAGTGACTGTCGTAATCCTGGACCGCGACCGCAACACGGACATTGCCGACCAGGTACGCGCCGCGGGCGCGCGCATTCGCTTCATCATGGATGGAGACGCACCGGGCGCCGTTTCGTCCGCGATTGCCGGCTCTGGCGTCGACATGATGCTCGGCATCGGTGGTTCGCCGGAGGGCGTGATCGCCGCCTGCGCTCTGAAGTGCGTTGAGGGCGACTTCCAGGCGCGTCTGTGGCCCCGAAACGAAGACGACAAGCGCAGGGCGGCCCAGCATGGACTGAGCCTCACGAAGGTCCTCACGATCGACGACCTTGTGAAAGGTGAGGATGTCTTCTTCGCCGCGACCGGCGTCACCACCGGGGACCTCCTGCGTGGCGTCGAATACGTCGCCGGCGGCGCGACAAGCGATTCCCTTGTCATGCGCTCTCGCTCCGGAACCGTGCGCCGCATCCAGACCGAACACCACTGGACGAAGCTGAAGTCGATCGGCGAGGTTGCCGGCCGCTGAGCGAAGCGGCATCCGCCAGATTGTTGTCCGCTAGCATGCGACTTCAGATACTGACGTGGCGACTCGCTTGAGCTCTGGAGCTGCCGTTGAAAGACATCGATGACTGGCGCCGCGACATTGACGCCGTCGACGCCCGCCTGGTCGCGTTACTGAACGAACGCGCCCGTTGCGTGGTCGAAATTGGCAAGCTCAAGGGTGCGCAGGGTCTGCCGGTCCACGCCCCTGGCCGCGAAGCCCAGGTCATAGCCCGCTGGCGTGAACTGGCAGCCGAGGGCCCGCTCGACGGCGACGCCATCGAGCGGCTCTACCGCGCGGTCCTCGAAGAGTCTTACCGCGTCGAGGACCAGCACATCCCTCGTTAGCCCGGCATCCGCCCCGTGCGGCGGGTCCACTGGTACACGGAAGCCAGCGCGGCCACCGGCCGTTCCGCGGCATACGGGTACGCTGGCACGCCCCGCTCTTCCAGGTAGCGGCAGGCTTCTTCGACTTCCACGTCACCGACCAGCGAGGCCACCACGGGCTTCACCTTGCCGGCGGCCTTCGCCTCTTCGAGCACTTCGGTCACCAGCTGCGCGAAGACCATCGGCGGCGTGATGATCGTGTGCCAGTATCCGAGGATCAGCGCGTGCACGCGGTCGTCGTTGAGCGCGAGCCGGATCGCTTTGCGATAGGTCTCCGGGGGTTCGCCGCCCGTGATGTCGATCGGGTTCCCCGACGCGCCAAACGGCGGAATCAGCTCCTTGAAAGCCGCATCCAGGTCAGGCGGCACGGTCATGAGCTGGAGCCCGAAGTCCGTGCAGGAGTCAGAGAGGAGCACGCCGGAGCCACCCGCGCCGGTCACGATCAACACGTTCTCGCCCCTGGGTGTCGGCAGCATCGAAAGCGCCCGCGACCAGTCCAGCAGGTCCTCGAGCGTGCGCGCCCGCACCACTCCCGCTTCGCGGAGGGCGGCGTCGTAGATCTGGTCGGTCCCGGCGAGCGCGCCGGTGTGCGAAGCGGCAGCCTTGGCGCCCTGGGCCGTGCGGCCCGCCTTTAGGACAACGATCGGCTTCTTCAGCGAGACCCGCTTCGCCGCATCGACGAACGCTCGCCCGTCCTTGATGTCTTCGACGTGCATCGCGATGACATCGGTGTTCGGGTCGTCCGCGTAGAACTCGAGCAGGTCGTCTTCATCAAGGTCCGACTTGTTGCCCAGGCCGACGATCGCCGAGACCCCCATCTTGTGCGACCGGCTGTATCCGACGATGGCCATGCCGACCCCGCCGCTCTGGGACGAGAGCGCGACGCTGCCCCTTTCTGTGTACGGCGTGCAGAATGTCGCGCAGATGCTCTCGGGTGTGTAGTAGTAGCCGTAGATGTTGGGTCCCATCACCCGGATCCCGTACTTCTGGGCGACAGCGATCATGTCGTCCTGGAGTTTCTTTTCCCCGACTTCAGCAAAGCCCGAAGGGATGAGAATCGCGCTTGCGACGCCCTTCTCCCCGCATTGCTCGAGCGCTCCCGCAACCAGCGCGGCCGGGATGGCGAACACCGCGACGTCGACCACATCCGGGACGTCCTTGATCGACGGGTAGGCCTTGAGCCCCTGGATCTCCGCGAGTCGCGGGTTCACCGGGTAGATTGGTCCCGCGAAGCCGCCATCGAGGAGGTTCCGGACCACGGAGTAACCGATCTTCCCCTCTTCGGCGGAAGCGCCTATGACCGCGATCGAACGCGGATGCATCGTCCGTTGCATCGACTTTACGATGGCGTCTCGCTCCGGGCGCATGCGCCCCGGGGCGACCTCGCCTACCACGATGCGCGCATCGACCGCGATCGCGCCGGTTGGGCTCACGAAGACAGGGTTGAGGTCCAGCTCAGCGATTTCCGGCACGTCAGTGACCAGCTGAGAGACACCCGACACGACCTTCGCGAGTGCGTCGAAGTCGATGGGTGCCTCCCCCCGCGCCCCGGCGAGGATCTGGTAGCCACGAATCTCCGAGATCATCGCGCGTGCTCGCTCCGGGGTCACCGGTGCTAGGGCGAAGGTCACATCGCGGAGCACCTCGGTGAAGATGCCACCGAGGCCGAACATCACGACCTTGCCGAAGGTCGGGTCACTGATCGCCCCGACGATGACCTCGCGTCCGCCCGTCGCCATGGCCTGGACGAGGACGCCGTCCAGCTTCGCCTTTGCATCGTGTGCCAGGGCGTTGGCCTGTACCTCGGCAAAGGCCTTCCGCACTTCCGCATCGTTCGCCAGGCCGAGCCTGATCCCGCCCGCATCCGACTTGTGGCTGATGTCCGCCGAAAGAATCTTCAGCGCGACCGGGTACCCGATGCTGTTGGCGGCCGCCACCGCGGCCTCCGCATCGCTGGCGGTTCGGTCCTGGACGACCGGCAGGTCGTAGGCGCGGCAGACGAGTGCTGCTTCGGCGGCTGTGAGGTTGGTTCGGCCTTCAGCGCGAGCGCGCTCGACAATTGGCCGCACGGCGGTTCGATCCATGCTTCTGTTTTCTCCCTGTCAACGGACGTGCGGATAACTCTATCCGGGCCCCGACTCTCGTGGAATCGCGACTGTTCCGCTGCCGGGATTCGGGCCCTTACCGGCCCCTGAAGACGGGCTCCCGCTTCTCAACGAACGCGAGCGCGGCCGACCGGTGATCCTCGGTCCGCATGCCGGCCACGATGTTCTCCGCCTCACGCGTCAGCGTGTCGCCGAAAGTTGCGGTGGCGCCGTACGCGAAGTTGTCTTTCATTCGCCCATAGGCCAGCGTTGGACCGTCGGCCAGCCGGCGGGCGAGCGCCATCGTCTCTGGCATAAGCTGATCCGCCGCCACGACCTTCGAGACCAGCCCGAGCTCGAACGCTCGCTGCGAGTCCAGTACCTCGGCGAGGAGGTACAGTTCCTTCGCCCGGGCTGGCCCGAGCAGGCGCTGCAGCAGCCAGGTCCCGCCGAAGTCCCCGCTCAGGGCAATCCGGGCGAAGGCGGTTGCGAACCGTGCCGATTCGCTCGCGATCCTGATGTCTGCCGCAAGGGCCAGGCTGAAGCCCGCCCCCGCCGCCGGCCCGTTGATTGCCGCGATCGTCGGCTTCGCCATCTCATAGAGCAGGCGCGAACTCTCCTCCTGCCGTCGCAGCTCGCCAGCCGAACTGATCAGTGGCCGCGGTGCGGACTGTGATCCCTCGGCTCGCGGAGGAGCGGCCATGCCCTTGACGTC
>DATCGT010000076.1:0-3809 GCA_036508775.1 Tepidiformaceae bacterium
CTCCGCAGTGCCCACTATTGTTGTTACGGTGTTCTTTGACAGGCGCTTGAAGGGACGAATGCAATGAAGCTGACAGTCGATCGAGAGGGGGACGCGCTCTATCTGCGGCTCGATGAGTCAGCCGTTGTGGAGTCCGAGGAAGTACAACCCGGCGTGATTCTCGACTTCGACAAGCTGAGTCGTGTAGTCGGCGTGGAGATCCTTGGAATCCGGGATCGCGTGCCCGAGGCCATGCTCCGCACCCTGCAGTTCGAAACGACCTGACCCGAGGGACGGTCAGTCCGTCGCAGTTCCGTTGCGGCTCCAAAGGACGGCGATAGGCGCCGCTTCAACGGGCCACCGCGAGAGCCAGGATGACCAGGATCGCGCCGAACGAGTTCAACAACGCGAACCACCCGAAGGGGCCCCAATCGAACATCTTGTGAGCGCGGCTCCGTGCATGGTCGTTTGTTTCGAAAACTGGCGAGCGGGCCACCAGTTCAGGATCGTGACCGGCTGGCAGTCTGGAAAGGGCCTCGGTCTGCGATCTGCGGCATCCAGCGTGCTTCTTGCGGCAACCGACCAGGCAGCTCCCCACCTAGTTGGCGGGGACGGCTTACCTGTCCGTTGCCGGCTGGCGCCAGGACCATGCGGAGTAGCGCAGGCGAGCGTCCGAGGCAAACGATCGTCGTGGCGTCTTCGTTACCTCAGGGATGGGAATCAATGTTCAGGCATTGAAAGTCCCCATCCAGGCGGCCTAAGCTCCCGCGCATGACAACTGTCGTGCCCGCGCCGCACGGTCCATTGGCGCACCTGCGGGTCCTCGACCTCTCCGTGTTCGCCCAGGGCGGCGTGGCCGGAGGTTTGCTGCGCGAACTGGGCGCGGAGGTCATCAAGATCGAACGCCCCGGGCGCGGCGATCCCGGACGCGCGCTCACCGAAGTGCGGCCCGGGGTCAGTACTTTCTTCGAGGTGTTCAATCGCGGCAAGCGGAGCGTGGCCCTGGACCTGTCGCGCCCGGGCGGTCGCAAGGTTCTTCTGCGCCTGGCCGAGGGATGCGACGTCTTTCTGCACAACGCGCGTCCGGGCGTCATGGCGCGGCTGGGCCTCGATTACGAGGATGTGCGGGCAGTGAACCCGGAGATCGTCTACGCCGAAGGCAGCGGCTTCGGGCCCCTCGGGCCGGACGCCGCGCACGGCGTGGTGGACATCATCGGCCAGGCACGCGGCGGTCTCGTCGCCGTGACGGGTACGGGCCGCCCGACCCCTGCCGGGGCGATCGTCTCCGACCACCTGGGTGCGGTCTACCTGGCGGTCGGTATCCTGGCCGCGCTCGTACACCGGGAGCGAACGGGCGAAGGACAGCGCGTCGAGTGCTCGATGCTGGGGGCAATGATCGCCGCCCAGGGATGGGAATTCGGACACTATCTGGTGACCGGAACCCCCCCGGCGAGAAGTGGCCGGGTGCACCATCTCATGGGGGGCCTCTGGGGGATCTTCGAGACGGCCGACGGCTTCCTCGCGCTGACGGGTGTGCCTCCCGAGGCGTGGCCCCCGTTCCTCGAACTCATCGAGCGTCCTGACCTTGCGCGAGACGAGCGGTTCGCAACACCGCTTGCACGACGGGACTTTTCGGATGAGCTGGCGCAAGAGGTCGCTGCTGCGTTTCTTCACATGCCGACCGAGCCGCTCGTGGACCGCATGAGCGGCCTGGACATTCGCTGCACGCGCGTCCAGGACTACGAGCGGCTGGCCGCCGACCCGCAGGTCACCGAAAACGGCTACGTCATCAGCGTCGATCACCCGGTGCTCGGCAAGGTTCGAGTCCCGGCGAACCCGCTCCGGCTGAGCCGCACGCCAGCAGAAACGCCCGTCGCCGCACCTCGGCTCGGTGAGGACACCGAATCGGTCCTTGCCGCTTTTGGCGTAACGCCAGGTGAGCTCAAAGTGCTTCGGACCGAGGGCACCATTCAAAGTCCAGGAGGCCACGATGTCAGAGGATGAATCGCCGATTCTCTACGAACAGGACGGGCCGATCGTCACTGTGACGATGAACCGACCCGACCAGATGAATAACTTCGGCGGGGGGCTCTTCGATGCCCTCGGTGCGGCAGCGACCCGTTTCCACGACGACGACAGCGCAAGGGTGCTGATCCTGACGGGAAAAGGGCGCGCGTTCTGCGCTGGAGGAGACCTCAAAAGCATCGAAGCGCGCCTGCGCTCTGACGAGCAACCCGTGCCCCGTCCGCCTGATGCACAGCGTCGGAACTTCTTCGAGAACCCGAAGTTCAGTCGCCGCACCAATATCTACAAGCCGATGATCGCAGCCGTGAATGGCTACTGCTTTGCCGGTGGCCTTGAGCTCGCCCTCACCTGCCATTTCATGATCGGTGCGGAGTCGTCGGAGTACGGCGTACTGAATCGGCGCTGGGCGGTACCGCTAGTTGACGGGGGAACTTACCGCCTGCCGCTCTGGGTCGGTCTCGGCAACGCCCTTTATCTCATCCAGACGGGGAAGCGGATCGATGTGCACGAGGCTCAGCGGATGGGCATCGTCCAGGAGATCGTCCCCGACGACCTCCTGCTGGCCCGGGCAAACGAACTGGCTGCAATCATGACTGCGGTGCCCCAGTCCGGGCTGACAGGCGACACGGAGTCCGTGTTGCGAGGACTCGGGCGACCGTATGACGAGGGCCTCGCGCTCGAAGCAGTGATCGGTTCCACGACCCGGATCTCAGGCGAGGCGCTCGGTCGCTTTGTTGCGAAGCAATTCGACCCTCGCACCGGGACGTAGGCTGAAGGGGGAGCGGGGCCTTCTCGTACAGGCACCGCACGCACGTCGCTCGCGCCGCTGAACTCGCCGGGCCAGTCATTCGCCTCTGGGGCACGACCCGACCTCGAGCGAGCTCACGGGCTGCCGCGTACCAGCCACGAATCGCCCCCTCGGTAAACGTCTGACCGGGCCCGGCGGCTGTCCTTCACAGATTGGGCATCCAAACGAGGAATTTGGCCAACGTAACCCTTTTGGTTACGTTGGCCAAAGACGATCGCGCCGAGGGTGCCGTGTTGGCAGTGAGGGATCCGCATTCGGCTGTCTCAACCGCGTCAGATCTGGCCGATTGGCTGCTCGCCCGAGGGCGAGTGGTCGTGACCTCCGCCGAGGTTGCGGACCTGCTGCAAGTCCCTTCGCCACAGGTTCGAGTTCGCCTCAACCATCAAGTACACAAGCAACGATTCTTCAGCCCGGCCCGAGGGCTCTGGGTGCCGATTCCTCCTGAATTCCGCACCTGGGGCGCAATTCCCGCTACCCACTTCATTGACCACCTCATGCGGCACCTGAAGCGAGACTACTATGTTGGCTGGCTGTCGGCGGCGGAACTCTATGGTGCCGCGCATCAACGCCCCCAGGTATTTCAGACCGCAGTCAGCGCTCCACTACCCCCTCGGGACTTTGGTCGCGTTCGCCTTCGGTTTGTCACGCGTTCTCAGGTCAGGGAGCTTCCTCGCACCCAGCGACAGACTCCGACCGGGCAGATCTGGGTATCCACGCCCGAGCTCACCGCGCTCGACCTGGTTGATGAACCGCGGCTGGGCGGTGGGCTCAGCCACGTCATGACTGTATTGCTCGAACTGGTCCGGGGGCCTGGACTGGACTCTCGACGCCTGATTGAAGCGTCTCAGTGGTTTCCTATCGCGGCGACCCGGCGGCTGGGTTACCTGCTCGATCGGTTTGAAGCGGGCATCGACGTAGCCGGCCTGCGCTCTCATCTCGCAGCGCAAACAACGTCCACGGCAGCGCCGCTGGATCCCCGCGCTCCACCCCGGGGAGA
>DATCGT010000077.1:0-3320 GCA_036508775.1 Tepidiformaceae bacterium
CACGCGGTCATGAGCATCCTTGTCCATATCCGAACGATCCGGTGCGACCACTTCCATGTACACGGCCCCGCCATCGGTATCAACGCCGATGTCCAGCTTCTTTCCTCCGACCTCCGCCTCCAGCCAAGGCCTGAGACCGGCCCGCGTTAACTTGGCGGCGAATGAAAGCTCCGACAGCGCACTGCGCTCCCGCCTTCGCGCGCGAGCGACGACCGGCGCGAACCCGGCGAGATCCTCGGTGTCGGCTAGGGTGGTTCCAATCTGTAGTGGCCAGAACATTACGCCGATGCCCTTCGCGCCGGATCCCAGAGTTCGCGCGAGGTACTCGGGCAGGTGACGCTCGAGTGCAGTGAGAGCTCGAACCGCATAGTCCTGACCGGAAGCTGGTGGTACATCTAGGCACCACTCACTAACGAATGAATCCCAGTTGTCCGCGATCGTCGCCATCACAAGGCCTCAGGCCGCCACCTAATGAATCAGGTTGTGCGGAAAGCTATGTCGCACGAGGAAGAGCGGAAATAGCGCAGGTACGGCGAGCATCGTCGCACCGAGTGGATGCCATTGGCGCCTCGGGCGCCGCCGGCACAGCGGCCACTCCTCAACGAATGGCCGTCTGCGTTTACTGGGCCGCCGGCATGCCCACTCGCTCGACCAGCGCGAGCTCGCGCACCCATGGGTCCGGGTGCTCGAGCAGTTCCGTCAGGTCGCACTCGGCCATGCGCCGACGCGCGTGGTCGTACCGGACCTGCATGCGCGCGCGGGCCGCGGCGGCGGACTGTGCGGCACGGTCGAGGCTGGCTTGGGCGAGCATCTCGCCGACGACCACAATCGCGGGCGCGGCACCGTACGCCCACTCCAGGTCCATCAGCGCAAGGTCTTGAGGAGCCATGTCGCAGCCTACCCGAGGGGAGCTTGAGCGGATGCGCTGTCCTCCGCACACCGCAGGGCGAACAAACACGAAGCAACATCCGCCGGCTCTATCGGCAGCCCCTCGGGCAGCGCGCTGATGCGTGCTGCGATGCCGGACGCGTACGACAGCGGTACCTGTCCAGCGACAGGTACGCTTGCACGGCGAGCAAGTCGAGGCTGCAGGAGGACGAGATGAAGAAATCGTACGCGACCATTGGGGCGAGAGGTTAGGATGGGGTTCTGCCCCGCCATGCACGCCGTGCACGACGAAAGTGGGGGAAGCCAGTCGGCCTCCCCCACCCTATCCGTGCCGCCCCGCGAGGACGTAGAGAGCGGGCCTACGCGGCCTTCAGGCCCCCCGCCTTCCTGCGGCGCTTGCCGGCGAGGGGCGGCCGAAACACCACCACGATGTTCCCAAACGGCGCGGCATGCTTCGAGCCACCGAACTTGAGACGCCCGCGAACGAACCGCACCTCGGCATCGGGATGCATCGCGACTTCGTGGAACCACGCGGTGTCGGTCCGCGCGGGCACCAGCATCACGACCGTCGCCCCCTTGCGGGACGCATCGAGGGCCTTCCGGACCCACAGAGCGATGCACCGGCCGTAGGGCGGGTTGAGGAAGACGCGGTGACGGCCCCAGTCCTGGATGAGGCCGTCGTCCTTGAGGTCGAAGTACAGCTCGCACTTCGCGTTCTCCGCGGAGGCTGCAGCATCAAGCGTAAAACGGAACACCCTGTTCAACTTCGCGAAAAAATAATCCGGGGTGGCCCAGTTGTCCGTCTTCGAGGGGAGGATGTACGGGCGAGCGGCCTTCGGCGTGCGCTTCGGCGAAATCGTCTGCATTTGGCACCTTCGGTTAGAGATGCCACAGGGGTGGAGGACTTCCTTCCGACGCCGGGAGTGGGCAGTGACAACCCACTGGTTCGTCAAGCGCAGCGGCCGACCTGGATCGGGCTGCTCGACGGCTGATGTAGGACTAACTCATTACATCACAATGCATTACGTTCTACACTCATTAGGCGGGCAGGATCGCGTCGAGGAGTAGATAGTTGACCAAGCCAGGCATGTCGGGTCGCTCCGAATAGCTGGCGAGCTACCGTTGGCGCCGTACCGCTGCGTTGCCATGGTGCACCGTGCTTGGGACCAGTTGCGGGTGCCGAGCAAGGGCCGATACGGTGGGATTGCGGGGCACTTCAGTCCCGCCACCACCAATACCGCAATGCCGACCACTACTGCTGGACCGCTCGTCGCGAAACTTGTGACGGCGTATCACGTCGAGGAGTGCTCGCCTCTCGACGATGACGAATACCACACCGCGTACCCAGACGACGAGGACTGCGACGTCGACAACACCAACGCAAGCGACAGGGCCGTCGTCGAAGGCGCCGACGAAGAAGACGAGATTCACCACCTGTGGCGCGTTGAGATTCTGGCGGACGGGGAGCTTCTGCAGCTCGAGTACTCGTCGTGTCTTGAGACCTGGCGCCTCGAGGACGGGCAGAGCAATCAGGAGAGGTGGAATAGCCTGGCGTCGCGATACGGCGAATCGTCGCTCCGATGCGCAATCAACGAGGCGCTCGACAGCCCGCTGTGGCCGGGCTGCAACTATTGAGATGCCATGAACGAAGGAGGGCCAACCGGCAGGTTGGCCCTCCTTCGTTCATCACACCCGTCCGAGGTGGCGACGGCGTACCGCGCGCCGAACTGCGTGACAGTCGCCCGGCAAGCATCGCGTCAAGATGCGTGCGAACTGGCCTACTGCCGGGCCCTGCGCATCAGGCAGCGGCTGCGAGACCGCCGCGCTCGTGCCGCCCGAGAGGCGGCGAGGTACGGATGACGTCGCTGGCACACTGTTAGAAGGGTTGGCTCGTGGCCCAGTACCCCCGGATACACGAGGGGCCCCCCTGCTCTGCCAAGGAGGCCCATCATGTTGTCGTCAGAACGTGCGACTGCCTTCGGCCGGTACAGCTCGCCCATCGACTACGCGACCACCTCTGCACAGCTGATGCGGGCCGCCGCGTACAGCCGCTTGGCCACAAGACTATACCCGAAAAACTGAATCACCTCCTCGTTCGTCACACAGACAGCTCCATCTTCGCTGCCTTGCTCCTCCGCGTACAGCGTGAGGTATTCCCGGCTGCAGACCCAAGCGCCGGCCTGCGTGCGATACAGCTTGAGCACGTCCCAGCGTATGCTGCAGGGTCCAGAATGCTCGCGAGAGCTGCACTCCGCGACGATCCAGCCCGTGAGCCGCAGGTCAGCGAGCCCATCACGGACCACGACCCACTGGTCCCCTTCTTCAACCTCGACGCACGGCGCGGATTCGGAGCAGTCCAGTTGTCCTTCCATCAGCTTCGTCTCCATTCTCATAACCTCTTGCCCGAGTGCGGCGGCTCTCCAACTCGGACC
>DATCGT010000078.1:0-6847 GCA_036508775.1 Tepidiformaceae bacterium
GCATGGTTGCGGGCCAGTGAGTGCAGAAGCGCAGCCGCCTTGCCCGCGATGGTCGGATAAGCATCGGCACCAAAGGCCATCGCTCGCGGCCGGGCACAGGCCGATTCGAGCAGCCCGAGGTCGCGGATGGGGCCCACCCGCAGCGCTCGGGTGAGGGCCAGCAGATCCTCAAGATCCAGATACTCGACCGTGACGTCGCTCACACTGACCCAAGTCGGTCAAGCACGTCGCCCCAGCGGGCGAGCATCCGCTGGGCGCGATCGCCGACTCGCATCTGGTGACCGGCGCGCTCGTAGCGTTCGAGCACCGCTCGCCGGACCACCTCCTGGCGGGAGAGGCCTTCGCTCTTCGCCAGGGCGTCGAGGGCGCGTTCGAGTTCGTCGTCGGTTCGCAGTGTCATCGCCATCGAATAATGATACCACTTCGATACCATTCGGGCTGGCGGGGCTGGCAAAGCGAACCGCCGCCTCCCGGAACCTTGAATATGGAGCGCTGATTTCCTCTATATTAAATCGCTACCTTAATATGGATCGGTAGGAACAACCAAGTGAAGGGAACGGCGACATATGGATGAGCCCGCACATCAACCACCCTCTCCTTCACGGGCCGGGAGATACCTCCGCCAGCCTGCGGGCTACCGGACATTCATCCCGGCTTCACTCCCCCCGTCACCCCCGGTCCAGCTTGACGGCGAACTGCGTCTGTTGCTCTCAAAAGCGGACATTGCGATGGGGCGCCTGGACGGCTCGATCCAAACGCTTCCCCATCCAGACCTATTCGTCTACATGTATGTCCGCAAAGAAGCAGTCCTGTCGAGCCAGATCGAGGGGACGCAGAGTTCGTTGCAGGACGTTCTCGCCGCAGAGGCACAGATCCTGTCGTCCAACCGGCCTCGCGATGTCGACGAAGTTGTGAACTACGTCCGTGCGATGAACCACGGCCTTGAGCGACTGGCGGAGCTTCCGGTTTCCATGCGGTTGATCCGCGAAATCCACTCCCTGCTGTTGGACGGCGTCCGTGGTTCACACCTGACGCCGGGGGAAGTCCGCACCAGCCAGAACTGGATCGGACCTGCCGGCTGCACGCTCGTCGAAGCCACATTTGTCCCGCCACCGCCAGCCGAAGTACCGGAAGCCTTGTCCGACCTCGAACGATTCTTGAACTCAGAAACGGAACTGCCATTGCTGGTGAAAGTGGGGCTGGCCCATGCGCAGTTCGAGACGATCCATCCTTTCCTCGACGGCAATGGCCGTGTTGGGCGATTGCTCATCACCTTTCTGCTCTGCGAGCACCAGGTGCTCATGAAGCCCGTTCTCTACCTTTCCTACTACCTCAAACGCCACCGGCAGGAGTACTACGACCGACTCCAGGCCGTAAGGGAGGAAGGAAAGTGGGAGGAATGGCTGGCGTTCTTCCTCCGCGGTATCGACGAAGTAAGCCAGAAGGCGACAGAGACCGCTCGTCGAATTCTTACGCTACGCGAGGCCCATCGAGACGCGATCACCCAGCACCTGGGGCGGGCCGCCAGCAATGGGCACCGGGTGCTGGAGCACCTGTATGAGCACCCGATCGTCTCCGTGAACGAGGTCCGAGACCTGATTGGGACGACGTACCCGGCCGCGAACGACCTGGTTGCCATACTCGTAAGCAATGGAATCCTGGAGGAAATCACCGGCCAGACCAGGAACCGCCGGTTCATGTATCGGAGCTACATTCGCCTCTTCAGCGAGTCCGAACCGACTGCATGAAATGACATGGAGACTCGACGGCGCGTCGAAGCGGTCCAATCGATGGCAGGAGATGCCTCCGCATACCGGCTCCGAGCCCCTCCGCGATGCCGCCGTGGCGTATCATTCATGTTGGCAGCTTGCTTCCCTGAGGGGGTTCCCATGGCTTCTGGAATAAAGGATGACGCCCGAAAACTAGTCGAAAGTCTGCCCGAGGAATCCACTTGGGATGATCTGATGCGCGCCATCTACGAGCGCCTCATGGTCGAAAAGGGCGTTGCTGACTTCGACGCGGGCCGCACAATCAGCAACGACGAGGTTCGCCGGCGGTTCGGCCTCCCGCGTGAGGGTCGAATGGTCCCAAACCGCAGCCGATGAACTCAATGCGATCCACTCCCGGCTCGCGGAGACTTCCCCCGACTACGCTGATCGGATGATCGACCGCCTCACACGGCGCGCGGCCCAGATTGCCCTGTTCCCGAACTCGGGCCGTGTGGTCCCTGAGTTCGGCCTCCCCCCGTGTACGCGAGCTGATCGAGGGCCCCTACCGAGTCATATACCGCGTTAAAACTCAACGCGTGGAAATCCTTGCGGTGCTCCATGGTGCCCGTGCGATCTGACCGTCTCCGACCAACTATGCCCCCCATCGAGGGCACCATCCGGGTGAAGGTGACGGCGACGAACGCCGCCGGAGCTCCCTTCCGGTAGCTGCCGCAGGTGGCGCGGAGGTGAAGACCCCTGCCCCCACTGACTCGGTTCTGGCTATGACACGGCAATGTGATTCAACTGTCCGACGTTTGACGTACAATATCACCCATATGTCGGACGTACATGGCAAGCTGTACCAGATCGCCGAGGGCCAGGGCGGGTATTTTACGGCCCAGCAGGCAGTTGATGCAGGGATGGACCGAGCTACCCTGCGACACCACGCTCGTCCTAATGGCCGCTACGAACGGGTCCAGCGGGGACTGTACCGACTGCGACACTTCCCTTCGAGTCCCCACGAGCACGTGATGGCCGCATGGTTGCCGCTCTGCCGCGCCGGGGCTGTCGTCTCTCACGCCAGCGCCCTCGAGCTTTACGGCATCTCCGACATCATCCCAACCTGCGTGCACGTTTCCGTATCGAGGGCAAAGCGCGGCCTCCGTCCGCGCGAGGGTGTGCGGGTGCACACGCTTGGGGCACCACTCCTCGCATCGGAGATCCGGCCCGTAGCTGGAGTCCAGGTCACCAGCCCGGAACGCACGCTTGTCGACGCGCTGGAGGACGGAGTCCAGCCAGAACAGGTCGAACTCGGCATCCGACAGGCGCTCGACCGGGGGCTAACGACACCACGTCGACTCCGTGGAGCGGCCGCGAAACGGTCGGCGAGAACTCGCGCCGCCGTCGAGGCGGCGCTCGAAAGCGGGACGCCATGAAGTATGGCAGCGCGGCCACCTTCCGCCAGGCGCTCGAAGATCGATTGAAGGAACGCGCTGGCAGAGACGGGGCCCGGATCGCTCGGCTTCGCAAGCAGGTTGCCTTCGACAGGCTATTGGCTCGGCTCGCCAGTGTGGCGCCCGGTTTGTGGGCGTTGAAGGGCGGATTCGCACTTGAGCTCCGCCTGGCCGACCGGGCTCGCACCACTATCGATGTCGATATCGCCTGGAGTGGTCACGAGAACGAACTGCTGGACACGCTCATCGACGCGGCGACCGAAGATCTCGGCGACTTCTTCAGCCTGTCCATCGAGCGAACCGCTGACCCTGCGGCGCGTTTCGGCGGCGCGCACCGCTTCAGAGTTGCCACATCGTTGGCGGGGCGGCTGTTCGAGACCTTCCTGCTCGATATTGGGGAAGGAGAAGCGGATTCCGGTGACCTGGAGTTGCTTGCCACATCGGACCTGCTTGGTTTCGCTGGCATCGATCAGGTTCTGGTCCCCGCGATTCCTATCACGCGTCAAGTCGCCGAGAAGCTGCACGCTTACACCCGCCGGTACGAGGGAGGTCGCCCGAGCTCACGCACCAAAGACCTGGTCGACCTGGCGCTGATTGCCCACCTGTTCACGTTTGATGCAGTCGCGCTCGCGTTGGCATTACAGCGGGTGTTCGAGGTCCGCGGTACGCACGACTTGCCGTCCGAGCTGCCCCCGCCACCCGCCGATTGGCGAACGCCCTATCGCCAGCTCGCGGCCGAGGTCGGGATCGAGACCGATCTCGCTGCGGGTCACGCAGCCGTCGCGGCGATGCTCGATCCTATCCTCCAGAATCGAGTCGACTCTGGAACGTGGGACCCGGAGTCCGGCCAATGGAAGTCGCAGCTGCTGGACGCTCCCGATGCGTTGGGTCGCCAATCTACCTGAGGGGGTTGGCCGTTCGGTCGGCTTGTGGCTCATTTGGAGTTGTTGGACGCGATGAACTCAACCATCGTGTCGATGTAGAGCTGTGGTATGAACCCTTCCCTGATCGCCGTGTTGTGTGACTTGCCAGGCAGGATCACCGACCGGAACTCCTTGAGTTCTCGCTGCATCCGCGTCGTCTTGGAATAGGGCGCGTCGAATTCGCCGTTCACGGCCAGGACCGGGAAATCAATCCGCGTGAGATCGAGAGCCGGTGCCGTACCCGGTTTCGCGCGGCGGCCTTCTCCCACTGCCTTCAGTGCCACCTCGTCGCGCCCGGCGCGCTTCTGCAGTCGGGCCAGTGCCTCCTCCTGCTGCGGGTCGGCGCCGGAGGGGTCCATGTCCTTCGCCTTCTGGGGGAGTCGACAGGTTCCGTACTGTGGCTATTCGGACCCCACGCCAATTCCTTGAGATCCTCCGGCACTGAGCTCGACAGGCCTGAACACAAGCCTGCTCATCGGCCACCGGAGACTCTCCGGAACGGTCGGCTATCCCAGGGTCCTCGGATAGCCATCTCTCCTCAGTCGATGAGGCGGACGCCGAGCCGAACCGCCGCCTTGCGGAGCTGATCGTCCTGCGACGCGAGCGGCAATCCCTCACGCATCGCCAGCTCCAGGTAGGCCGCGTCGTACGCGCTAAGCCCTTCAGCCCGTGCCAGGTCGAGGATGGAGCCCAGTGCTCCATGGAGCGTCAGGACATCGAGGGTGACTGACAGTTCAGAGAGAATCCCGTGCACATGGGCAACATCGGCCGCGTTCAAGCGGCCCCGGCGCTCTGCGACGAGCAAGCCATTCGTAACCTCGAGCAGCCAGAGTCCGGGAACGACGGCGACGTCATTCGCCAGCAGACGGAGCACGTGGGCGGCGTAGTCGCCCTGTTCGCCTCGGAAGCACCACGAGAGCGTGATGGACGCATCGAGGACGAGCGACATCTAGTGGCGGCGTCCTTCTTCGATGAGGTCGCGCACCTCGAGTCCATCGAGCGTATGCTTCGCGCGAAAAGCAAGGAGCGCTTCGATGGCCTCGCTCGCACTGCGGTGTCGAGCACCGACTGGCACCAGGCGGGCGACCGGCTTTCCGTGCCGGGTGATCGTGATGGTTTCGCCGCGTTCAACCTCGTCAAGAAGTCGAGGGAGCTGTGTCTTGGCGTCGTAGACCCCTACCTGGCGCATTGCGGTCCTCACATTCTGGTCTGCTCTGGTCTTGATTATCGGCCAAGCGGGCGGCGGCAAGCCTTGGAGCCCAACGTCGCAGATTTACTCCCCAGCAACCCATTACGGCGCAAACATCGCCTGCAAGGTCTGTTGCGTCAGCGCCAGCGTCTGCGGACGCACTACACCTAGCCGTCTGACCAGGCGAACCCGATCCAGCGCGCGAAGCTGGTCAAGCAGGATCAGCCCACGCTTGCCCTGAAAGGTGAGCGGAACGCGGAAACCGGCCGGATGCGAGCCAGTGGTCATAGGCGCAACGATCACCGTCCGCAGGTGGTCATTCATGTCGTCCGGCGACACTACCACGCAAGGGCGGGTCTTCTGGATCTCGCTGCCTACGGTGGGATCGAGTTGGGCAAGCCAGATCTCTCCGGCCTTCATCACCAGATCAGATCGGTATCGTCGGCGTTAGGCACCTCGGGCCATACCAGGGCGTCGTCGCCCTGCTCGGCCAGGCGTTTCGCATCGTCGGCCCAGCCTTCACGCGGATTGTGGCGCAGCGGCCTAATCTCAATCACGCCGTCGTGTACCTGCAGGTCGGCGGTACCCTCAAGTCCAACCTGGGCCAGGATGGGCTTGGGTATGAGCACACCCTGCGAGTTCCCCATTTTGCGGATGGCTACTTCCATGGTCCGACTCCTCATGCGGTTAGCACAATGGTAGCACGACATAGTCGTTCCGTAGCTCTCGCAGACGGAACTCCGACGACCCTCGCTAACAGGCATGAGAGCAACTCGATCGGCGATTGGAACTCTTACCTACGTATATATAAAAGTTGCGTTCCAATTTTGGTCCAAGTGCGCCTGACCTTTCCCTCCGCCTAACCGGTCGCGGTCGCTCCATCGTGACAGGGGCGGCTTTCGCGCACGCGCCGGTCCAACGGGATTCCCCCGAGCAGCAAGCGTTCGCCAGCCGCTGGAGGCCGGAGTCGGCCTCCAAGAGCCGACAGGACACGCTGTTCCTTGGGCATCGACCGCGAAAATGCCGGCGCTGCCCGTGAACTCCTCCCGATCGGGCATGGAACCGGCCGAGGTGCCTATGGTCTAACGCCAACCCATCAACGGGGTGGCTCAATGCTCGTGGCGATCACTGGCTCAAAGCTCGCGGCGATTGACACCGTGATCGGAAACATGCCCAGTTAGAGTGTCGCTCACAAATGCCACCGCGGTTGCGACCTGCGAGATCGAAGCGGTGTTCAGTTATCCGCGGCTACTCCGACCTAGCTCCATCGGACAACTCGGCAATCTTCTCCGGCGACCACGTTGTCGGCGTCGAATCGGCCCTCGCCGTCATGGTGGCCATCAGGCAGCGCAACCGCACCGGCGAATGGCAACTCACCGAGGTCGGGCAGGCTGAAAACGCATCGGCGATGCTGGCACGGGCGTTCATGATGACTGTGCCTTTCATGGCCGGACCACCGACCGTCGGGGAAATCGCCAGGGAGCGCCCCCGCGGGAGTTTACCCTGTCGCCGAGGCAACACTGCCGGCGTCTGCGACGACCACTGGATCGCAATCACTGCCGGGTCAGACCC
>DATCGT010000079.1:0-2180 GCA_036508775.1 Tepidiformaceae bacterium
AGGCAGGCACCTCGAGGAGCAGGCGGCCGTTCTGAAAGAGGTGGTGAGCCGCGAGTATCAGGGGTCGTCTCAAGGGATGTCGTTCAGGATCGCGAAGGGGGTCTACTACCGCGTCGGGGCCCAGCGCGGGCACATGGTCGAAGTCGGGCGCTCATGGCAGCCAGCTGATAGCGGCATCCTTTCGGTCACTTCGCAGCGACTCGTATTCTCCGGTCTGAGGAAGTCGATCGAGATGGCGTACGCCAAACTCCTCGGCCTCAATGTCTTCACAGACGGCCTGCAGGTGAGCGTGAGCAACCGGCAGACGCCCACAATGCTCCGGCTGTCGAGCGGGAACATGGTGGCTGCGGCGGTGAACGCGGCCATGCAGAAGCTTCTATAGCTTCGAGAGAACCTTTCCGCCCGCGCCGACAGGATCGCCGGTCAAGCCGCAGACGTCGCTATAGGTCGACGGCCGCAGCCCCGAGAATGCCCGCCATTCGGTCGGCCATTCGGTCGGCCATCGCCTCTGTGAAGTGCCCGTAGACGTTGGCAGTGGTGCCAATGTCCGCATGGCCCCGACGAGCTGGCCGCAGAGCTGGTCAGAAGATTGCGAGCCACCACTCGTGCCACAGGGAAGCCGTAGTACCCTCGATCGAGAGGTAGCTCCGGGCGGGAGTGGTCTCGCAACGGGGAGGTGCGACCGTAACGATTCTCCAGATTTGTTTCCTGGCGACGGGTCTGGCGGTGGACCTCGCCCTCGCTGCGTTGCCACTGTGGGCGTGGCTCCGGCATGGGCGCGATCCTCACTTCACCGACGACGACTCGGTGCTCATGCCATCGCCGCCGCCGGACTTCACTCCCGCGCTCGCCTCGGTGGTGCTGCAAGGCAGCGCATCCCGGCGAACCGTTTCGGCCGGGCTGATGGACCTGGCCAGCCACGGCCTCATCGCCTTTCGTGCCGAAGCGGCTCCCATTGGCCACCGAGCGAGCCTCGACGTGACTGCTCATCGGCCGCGCCACCTGGACCTGCCCGCGCCAGAAGCGGCGCTCTACACGTCAATTAGCGCCACCATCAGAGAGTGGGGCCACCCCGACGCGCTGCTCCTGGGCACGCTTAGCGGCGCCTTCGCCGACTTCACGCGAGCTCTCGACGAAACAGCGGTCCAGCGTGGGTGGCTTCATGCCCGACCGGGTGTCCTGATCCACAAATGGCGGATCCTGGCCGGCGCCGAGGTGGTCGTAGGCCTGATCTTCATCGGCTGGCTTTCGAGGTCGTTCCTGGTTTCGAACGACCTCAGCGCGATCGACCTCGCGATCGTCGGCCTTGGAGTTGCGATCGCGGGTGCTATCACCTATTTCGTATCGGGCTTGATGCCGGCGCGCACGGAAGAAGGCGCCATGCTCGCGGCGATGCTCAACGCCTATCGCCGGACGCTCAAGGCGGCCATCGCTCAGGCACAGTCGCTGGAACAGGTGGTCGTCATGAGGCCGCTTCCCTGGGTCGAAACTCCAACCGAGGAGATCGCCTGGGCCGTGGCCTTCAACCTGGACCGGCAGATCGACGGCCTTCTGTCGCAGTCGCTGGAGGTCTCCGAGGCGGACGGCTGGCCGATGGGCATCCGCGACTGGTTCTCGATCCTCTAGTCACTGGCGCCGCTCCTGCCCCCCAGAGTGGGGACTGACTCCGGCATTGCCTTCTGGTCCAGCTTGCCCGGAGTGAAAGTTGGCCATCCGATCGCGGTCCTGCAGCGTGTGGTGAAGCGGCGTCCGACCGCCGGGGCGCAGCAGCCACGCTCGGGTGCAGGCTTGCCGAGCGGCCAATGAGAGGTTCGGGCCGGGCCGACGCCGTCCCACCTGCTCCAACTTCCATGCGGGGCAAGTTCGACCAGATACCCCGATCCGGGGCCTTGGGTAGGGGGCTCTCGGCCGTGCCGCGGGTAGCTGGAGACGGCGATTCGCACCCGAACGCATTGGCGCGGAGCGCTGGTTACCTGTCGCGTGCCCGGCGGCCGGAGTGTTGCCTCTTGTCACTTTGCTGGGGCGAAACATGATTCCGACCGGCGGGTATGACCCTCAAGTGCTATATGCATCGCCCGGCGCGGGCGCGTTAATCATGCAATCGTGCCCGGATTGAGGGCTTACGCACTTATAGAGGTACCGACATGATGCTTCGTTCTCAGAAGGGCCAGGGCCTCGCG
>DATCGT010000080.1:0-8485 GCA_036508775.1 Tepidiformaceae bacterium
GACCGAACGCGAACTCCAGGTCGAGATTGAGGCCGAGTTCTTCCGGGCGGGAAGCGAGCGGACGGCCTACGACTCGATAGTTGGGAGTGGCCCGAACGCGTCGATCCTCCACTTCGCGCCTTCCGGCCGGGTCCTGGGGCCAGGCGACCTCGTCCTCGTCGATGCAGCCGCCGAGCGGGCGGGCTATGCCGCCGACGTCACACGCACGTTCCCTGTGAGCCCCTCATTTACGGGGATACAGCGTGACCTCTACGAACTCGTCCTGGCGGTCCAGTCGGAGGCAATTGTGGCGGTCCGCCCGGGTGTCGAATACCGTGAACTGCACCTGGCTGCCGCGCGCAGGGTCGCCGATGGGCTTGTCCAGCTCGGGATCCTGAGAGGTTCCCAGGATGCACTGGTTGAGCGGGATGCGCATGCGCTCTTCTTCCCGCATGGCCTGGGCCACATGCTCGGGCTCGCGACTCACGACGCCGGGGGATGTCTCGCTGGCCGCGACCGCAGCGACCGCTTCGGACTCAAGTGGTTGCGCGCCGATCTCCCGCTCCAGCCGGGCTACGTCGTGACCATCGAGCCGGGCATCTACTTCATCGGCGCGCTCCTCACCGACCCCGGACGACGCCGGGTCTATGCCGATGTGGTGAACTGGGATCTGGTGGACACACTCCTGGACTTCGGCGGCATCCGCATCGAGGACGATGTGCTGGTCACCCCGGCGGGTGCGGAAGTACTCTCGGCGGCGATTCCAAAGGCGCTGGCCGAAATCGAGGAACTCCGGCGCGAGGCCGACGCGAAGTGACCCGTCCCTACGATGACCTGACGATCGAGCAGGTCGCGCACTATCCGCGGCCCGGTCTGGATGGCCCCGCCCATTTCGGTTTCACCCCGGACGGCAAAGCTCTTACCTACCTCTTCGCAGAGGATGGTGGGCTCGTTCGCAGTCTCTGGCGCTTTGACATCGCAACGGGCCAACGCACAGTCATGGCTGGCCCGCCACCATCATCGACAAGCGAGCAGCAGCTCTCGCGCGACGAAGAACTCCGCCGTGAGCGCGCCCGCCTTCGCGAACTGGGTGTCACGGACTACCAGTTCGCCCATCGTTCGGCTGAGCCGGTGCTGCTCGTGCCTGGCTCGGCAGGCCTGTCAGTCCAGCTCGGCGCTGGTCATTTCGTCGACATCCCGGGTACCGCGAACGCGATTGATCCCCGACTGAGCGAGGACGGGCGCCGAGTCGCCTTCGTTCGCGACGGCGAGGTCTTCGTCGCTGACGTTCCCGGAGGCCCGCCCCATCAGATCACGAGCGGGGCCCGAGACGGAATTACCAACGGCCTTGCGGAGTTCATCGCGCAGGAAGAACTCGACCGCGACAGGGGCTTCTGGTGGAGTCCCGATGGTGCCCGCATTGCTTTCGTCCGAGTCGACGAACGTCACATTCCCGTCTACCCGATTGTCCACCAGGGCAAGAATGCCGTGGACATTGAAAACCACCGTTATCCCTTTGCCGGACAGGCGAACGCGCTGGTTCAGCTCGGTGTCGTTGCTGCGGAGGGTGGTGACCCTGTCTGGATGGACCTGGGCCCGGAACAGGACATCTACCTCGCGGACGTCGCCTGGCGCCCGGACAACTCACTCACGGCGACGCTCCTTTCTCGCGACCAGAAGACGCTGAGCCTGTTGCTCTTCGATGCCAGTGGAGCGGCGAAAGTGCTTGTGGAGGAGTACGGGGAGCCCTGGATCAATCTGTCGCATGACACGCGTTTCCTTGAATCGCGCGAGTTCGTGCGCGCAACTGAGGCGACCGGGTTTCGCCACCTCGTTCTGCACGATGCATCAGGTCAACCGGTCCGGGTTCTGACTTCGGGCGATTGGGTCGTGACGGGTCTTTACGCGGTAGATGAGCGCCGCCGCCTGGCCTATTTCACGGGAACCCGCGACGGCGTCCTCGAACGGCACCTGTATTGTGTCTCGCTCGACGGCGGGAAACCTCGCCGAATCACGACCTCACCTGGCTGGCATGGAGTCATTCTCGCTCCCGATTTCAGTCGCTTTCTCGACGTGCAGAGCAGCCTCTCGCATGCGCCCGTGGTCACCCTTCGCAGCCTCGATGGACGTGGTGGTGACGTCGTTGTCCGCGAGAGCGTCGACGCCTCCGCCGAGGCCCTGGGGCTGCCCGAACCGGAGCTATTCACCTGTGAGGCGGCCGATGGGACCGTCGTCCACGGCGCACTCTACCGACCCGGAGGGGTCCCACTGGGGGCAGGAGCTCCGCTGGTGGTGTCCGTCTACGGCGGGCCGCATGCCCAGCGTGTCGCGAATGAGTGGTCGCTGACGGTCGATCTCCGCGCGCAGTACCTCGCCAGCCACGGCTACGCGGTTCTGAAACTGGACAACCGCGGCAGCGCGGGGCGTGGCCTGGCGTTCGAGGCGCCGATTGCGGGACTTACAGGGAATGTCGAGGTGGAGGACCAGCTCGCCGGCGTTCGGGCTCTCGTGGACCGGGGACTGGTCGACCCGAGGCGGGTTGGAATCTATGGCTGGAGCTACGGCGGCTACATGACGCTCATGTGCATGCTCCGGGCGCCCGATGTCTTCAAGGTCGGCGTTGCGGGTGCTCCCGTCACCCACTGGGATGGCTATGACACCGGGTATACCGAGCGCTACATGGGCACTCCCCAGACGAATCCGGGTGGGTACACGGAGAGCTCGGTCCTCGCCCACGTGGATCGGTTGGAGGGGAAGCTGCTCATCGTCCACGGCATGGTCGATGAGAACGTGCACTTCCGGCATACAGCCCGGCTGATGGCCGCCCTTGCGGCCGCGGGCAAAGAGTACGACACGCTCATCTACCCCGAAGAGCGGCACATGCCGCGCGATGCCCGCGGTCTCGAGTACCAGGAGCGCCGGGTCATCGACTACTTCCTGCGCAATCTCTGAGTCCTCCCGCCGGTTGAACGTTTACGTAAAGGTCGCGTTTAAGGACGGAATGTTCTTAGGATCCTATTTACCTCGTATTAACCTTACTCGGGAAGCCCATGATGACGACCCCCGACCCGGATCCGTCCGGCTTGCACAGTTCGCGTAACGCCGGCACAGCACTGCTGACTCCCCCAGAGCCTGAAGAAGAGCCGGCTACCGCCCCGGCAATACCGCCAGGCCGCAGGCGGGGTCTCTCCGTCCAGACGTTCAGCGCCCTCAGCAATCCCAACTTCCGGCTGCTCTACTGCGGCAACATGCTCCAATTCGGCGCCATGCAGATGCAGATGCTGGTGCGTGGCGTGCTGGTGTACGACCTCACCGGGTCGTTCGCAGCCCTTGGCATGGTCTCGCTCGCCAACGCCATTCCGGGACTGATCTTCTCCCTGCTCGGCGGCGTGGTGGCGGACCGCGCGCCCAAGAAGACGGTGATCCAGACGGCCCAGGTCATCAACATGGTGAACGCGGCAGTCCTCTCCTCGCTCGCAGGCTTCGGGGTCTTGCGCTTCGAACACCTGCTGGCCAGCGCGGTCATGATCGGCGCTGTCAACGCGATCATGATGCCTTCGCGGCAGTCCATCATCCCCGACCTCGTGGGTCGCGAGAAGCTGATGAACGCGGTCGCCCTGAACACGTCAGCGCAGAACCTGATGCAGCTCATCGGTCCGGGGATTGGCGGTGCGATGCTCGCTTTCGCGAGCCCCGCCGCCGTCTTCGGCGTCAACTCTGCCCTTTACTTCGGAGCCGTGACCTTCACCTTCCGACTGCCGAAGAAGCCGTTGTATTCCTACGGCGAACAGAATGCCCGTGCCGGGGTTGTGAAGAAGAAGGCCGGTGGCCTCCGCGATATCGTCGAGGGCCTGAAGTACGTCGGCCACGACAAGACGATCCGCACTCTCATCGCCGTGAACTTCCTCATCGTCACGGTGTCGATGCCATATTCGATGATGCTCCCCGGCTTTGTGAAGGATGTCCTGCACGAGGGCTCGAGCCAGCAGGGGATACTGATGAGCATATCCGGCGTGGGTGCCATGGTCGGGTCGCTCTTCGTCGCATCGTCGTCCGGGATGGGCCGCGGAAAGCTCTTCATGACGTACGCGACGCTGCTCGGCTTCGCGCTTATTGCATTCTCGCTTTCGACGAATTTCCTGGTCACGATGCCGATCATGCTCCTTATCGGCGCCGGCACCGCCGGGCGCATGTCTCTCGGGCAGGTCCTGATCCAGTCGTATTCGGCGAATGAGTACCGCGGCCGGGTCATGGCCGTCCGGATGATGCAGTTCAACCTCGTCGCATTCGGAACGTTCGGCGCCGGCATGCTGGCCGAGTGGGTCGGCCCACAGCTCGCCATCGGCGGAATGGCGTGTTGGCTCGTCATCGCAATGGCCCTTGTCGCGGTCTTCATCCCGAGCTTCCGAAAGATGGACTGAGCCGCCTCGATCGCGGCGGGAACGGCCATCCCTCCTGTGCTATCGTCGATTTCGGTTCCTCGGGATACGAGAGAACCGAGATCACCCGCCCAGGAGGCCATGTCACATGGACTACGCTCACCCCGAACTCCTCGCCGAACCGGACTGGCTGGCGGAACACGCCGGCGACCCGGATGTTCGGATCATCGATTGTGCGGTCCTCGAAGCCTACCGCCGGGCACACATCCCGGGGGCGGTTCAGCTACCCGTGCACTTCTACATCAAGGAAGACGATCCCGCGGGCTCCGACCACGGCGTCCTGGTTACGCCCCCGAAACAGTTTGAAGCGCTGATGGCGCAGCTCGGCGTCGGCCCCGAGACAACTGTCGTCACCTACGACGACAACAACTCGCTGGTCGCCGCCCGCCTCTGGTGGGTTCTGAACTACTACGGGCACACGCGCGCGAAGGTCCTGAACGGGGGCTGGCATCGCTGGCTTACCGAGGGGCGTCCGGTCACTTTTCACGCCACCCGGCCGGCTCAGCCCCGATCGGCGTTTGTCGCCCGCCCCAACTCAGCCATATACGCCACAGTCGACCTCCTGAAGGAGAAGCACGCCGATCCCGCCTGCCAGGTGCTCGATGCCCGCACCGACGGCGAATGGGACGGGACGAATGACCGCGGCAACCGGCGCTCCGGACGGGTCCCGTCCGCCCGACATCTCGAATGGCTGCGTTTTGTGGCCCAGGACGATCAGCGCAGGTTCCTCCCGGCCGACTCTATCCAGTCGCTCCTCGATGAAGCCGGGATCAGCCGGGAACGGCCAACCATCACCTATTGCCAGGGGGGAATCCGGGCGGCCCACGCCGCCTTCGTCCTCACCCTCCTCGGGTACAGGGACGTTCGTGTTTACGACGGCTCCATGCGTGAGTGGGCCAACCGCGACGACACGCCTCTTGAGAAGTAGCCCACGGCACAGGTAACAGAGAGGCCCCGCGATGCGGGGCCTCTCGCAGTTTTCTTGATGAGTTTGGGCTGTCAGACGACGGGAGCCGCAGTCTCCTGACCATCGGTCGCGGGCAGCTTCACGATTGGCCGCTGGCCGCGCTCAACGTGAATCAGTGCGTCGATGGTGAACCCGAGATCTGCTTTCTCGCATAGCGACCCGCAATAGGTCATCTTCAGGGTCGAACTCGCCGACTTCCGCCAGTCATAGCGCAGTCCACAACGGGCGCATACTTTGATGTTATCCGCATTAATCCCGACGTTGCCCGGGCCCATTGACGTTGCCATTGTGCTTTCCTCCCCCGCAATGCCTTACGACATTGCCTGCTCTGAAACCGTACTTCCAACGTAGAAGGTGACGGCCAAAGAAGCGAATCGCCGCTTACGCCGTCTTTTCCTACGCGCCTCTCGTTAATCATGATGGCTCGTAAGCAACTAACGCGAGAACCGCCGAACGGGCGGGTATTTTCGGCCAAATGGCTAAAAACGAGCCCGCCGTGCACTCCGTTGCAGATTCAGGCGGCAAGGCGCTCCTCGGAGTGAGCGGTTGGGTTGGTGATGAGCGCTTCGATCGTAAAACCGAGGTCTGCCCGCTCGCAGAGCGACCCGCAGTAGGTCATCTTGAGGGAGCGGCTGGTGGACCTGCGCCAGTCATACGGCACTCCACACCGAGCGCAGCGTTTCATGTGCGTGGTTTCCATCGCGGCCCTCCATGGGATCGGCTGTCCTGCCGGGACACTCGCCGTTCCCATCTGGATCATCGACCCAAACAGTTGGGGGCGCACTGTTTCAGATCCCTGATCCCTTGGTCAGTCCCCTGTATTCCCGCTCCTGGCCCGGTGTGGGTGCGTTCTTCCGCGAGTGATCCAGCGCAACATAAATTACTGCGCACTGATGAAACATTAGGCCCACAAGAACCGCTTCTCAGGGGCCCAATGGTCCTGTCCCATAGCGCCATAATTGTCAGGATATCTCCAGACATACCCCACTCGCTGCGAGGAGAGGCCAATGCGCGTGGATCCCGTACTACCCCGTGAGTTGTCGTTGACCAGTTCAGGAAGGCCACCATCGAGTGCGACGCAGGTCGGCGCGGAACGTGAGGCCCTCCAGCCCGCCGTCCGTGCCGTCTTTGCTACCAGTGCACTGCTCGATCCCATTCGCCTTGCGATTTGGGACCGTGAAGGTCTGACGGTCACCCAGCTCAGGTTGCTGTTCCAGCTCCATGAACATGGTGGAATGAGCAACGCCGACCTTGCCGATCGCCTTTATGTGACCCGTCCTTCGGTTTCCGCATTGCTCGAAAGGCTCGAGCGCGGCGGATTCATCCGCCGCGAAGTGTCACAGATCGACCGCCGGGGCATCTGCATCTGGCTCGAAGACCGTGGCATGGAAGTCATCGCCAGCCTGCGCACCGAACTGCGCGAGTATGTCAGTGGTCTGATGGAGTCGATGACCGACCAGGAACTCCAGTCGCTCACTTCGGCGCTCGAGGTGCTCGTTAACTCGGGCCGTCAGCGACGATTGCGGGACCTGGAAACCGTCGTCCACTGACCTGGCCCTCCTTTGGGCGTTTTCGGGTCAGCCGGTGGCTGCCTTCAGGGCGAGTCTCAGGCCCACCAACACCAGGGCTGCCGCCAGGGCCCGGATGATCGCTGTGCCGTGAAGCCGGCGCGACAGTACCGCACCGATTTGCGCGCCCGGTATTGCTCCCGCGCCAATGAGGGCGGCACGGCCGAGCGCGATATTCCAGCCCAGCGTGCCATCAAAGAAGTGGAAGGCCGTGCCTTCTCCCGCCATGAAGGCGAGGACGAAATGCGACGTCGCCGTGGCGATGTGCACCGGGAAGTGCAGCATCGTGGCCATGACCGGGACGTGGATGATACCTCCACCGATGCCCAGAAGGCTGCTTACGAAGCCCACGCCAAGGCTGAGGAGGATCCCCTTCCAGAGCGGGAACGCGTAGGCGAAGGTATTCCCCTGCCGGTCGGTAATCTGCCGTCTGACAACGCCCCATCCCTCCGGGGGGGCCTGGATGGCAGTTATCTGCGACCGAAACATGAGGAAGATTCCGATCACGATAAGGGCCAGCGCAAACATCGCGTCGAACCCGCGGACCGGGATGTAGCCCACGACGATGGCGCCACCGATCGCCCCCGGAAGTGTCGCCAGTGCAAACCATCCACCGCTCCGGTAGTCGATCCGTCCCTGGCGGGCGTAAGCGATGCTCCCCGATGAAGCGTTCGCCCAAACGACGAACAGCGACATCGCCGTGATTGTGTCCGGCCTCGCGTGCGGGTAGAGCAGGAGCAGCACTGGGACCAGAATGAAGCCGCCGCCCGCTCCGACGAGGGTCCCAAACGTGCCGACCATGACGCCGAGCGGGATCAGCAGGAGTTGCTGCGGGTCCACCCTGTTCTCCTGGAAAGGCTGCTACAGAAGGCCCGGGCCAGTTCTGAACTGGTTCGGTACACGTTAGAGCGGGATGTCGGGATGGTCGCCGAATTCTACCCGGCGGCGTAAGTACGACGAACGCCCCCGCACGCGGCTGGTGGCGCCACCGATCCGGTCGAAGAGGTGCGCGAGCCGTCGCTCGAGCGTTCCTCGCACCCATGATCGCGTGGAACCGATCTCGCGGTAACGCTCGTACCGGTGTTCCAGCCTCGTCTTTGGGCGCATGCGCTGAAGCCGTATCAATTCACGCCGGATGCTGCGGCGAAGGAGAAGGGCCGCTTCTTCATGGTTCGTGTGGGCCCCGTCGCCAGGCTCGGGAACCGTCCCGTCGATAATCCCCATCTTCAGGCAGTCGTGGGAGGTGATCCGCAGGCGTTCGGCCGTCTCTCCCGTGTCCTGGAACAGCATCTTCGCGGCATCTTCGGGACGAATGACTTCGTAGACGGCGTTGTCGAGCATCAGAACCCGGTCCGCCACAGCCATCGCGAGTGCGCCTTCGGAACTGCCCTCGCCCGTGATGACCGCGATGGTGGGCACCGGCAGGTCGAGCATAGTCGCCATGCATTCGGCAATTGCGTGCCCGAGGCCCGCTTCCTCGCTCTCCACTCCCGGGTGTGCCCCGGCGGTATCGATCAGGGTGACGAGGGGCA
>DATCGT010000081.1:0-3750 GCA_036508775.1 Tepidiformaceae bacterium
ACTGAGGCTTTTGGTGCAAAAACTGACGATTAATTCAGAAACCGAAAAGTCCCGCTACGGGCGGGCTACATCTCCAGGACGATCTTCCCGAAATTGGCGTTCGTTTCCATGTACGCCTGGGCGGCTCCGGCCTCGTTGAGCGGGAATACACGGTCTATCGGCACCCCGATCCGGCCGTTTGCCAGGTGAGGCAGCACGCTTTTCTCGAACGCACGGGTGGCGTAGGCCTTCTCCTCGATGACGCGTGCACGAAGGAGCGTGCCACGCACCGATGCACGCCTCTGCGAGAGCAGTCCGATGTTCGCCGTGATGTTCCCGCCGCTGAGCGTGCCGACGATGATCATGCGCCCTTTGGTAGCCAGCGACCGCAGGTTCCGCTCGAAGTAGTCGGCGCCGATGACGTCGAGGATGACGTCCACCCCCCGTCCATCCGTCGCCTTCTTCACCTCTTCGGCGAAGTCTTGCGTGTGGTAATCGATGCCAATGTCGAGGCCCAGTGCACGAGCGCGGTCGAGCTTCTCCTGGCTCCCCGCCGTCCCGATGACCATCGAGGCGCCCATCGCCTTTGCGATCTGGGTCGCAGCCACCCCAACACCTGACCCGGCCGCGTGGATGAGAAACGTCTCGCCCGCGGTGAAGTCGCACTGCAGGAGCGCGTCATGGGCGGTGATGAACACCTCGGGCGTCGCACCCGCTTCGATCCAGGAGAGGTTCGCCGGGACCTTCACCGCAAGGCGATGGTTCACCGCCACCTGCTCCGCGTAGCCGCCGCCGGCGAGGAGACCCATGACCCGGTCACCGATGGCGAAGCCCTGGACGCGCTCACCCAGAGCGATGACCTCACCCGCGTACTCCAGTCCCGGGATCTCCACCACGGGCGCCACGCCCGGCTGCGGGTAGCTGCCTCGCCGCTGAAGGAGGTCGGCGCGGTTCAGCCCGGCCGCTTTAACGCGAACCAGCAGGTCCTCGGGGCCACAGGTGGGGTCGGGCGTTTCGGAGTAGTTGAGGGTCCGGTCGGCGATGGTGATTGCGTGCATTGCGACAGGTTACAGGCCGCCATAGATATCGCCACGCGGACCGATCGCGACGACGGCAACGAAGTCGGCCTCCGGATCAACGTAGAAGACGATGCGATAATCACCAACCCGGGACGCGCGAAGCTCGCCGAGCCCGTGGAGATCCTTGGCCAGGTCATTTCCGAACGGATCGGCGGCGATTTGGTCGAGGCGGCGGATGATTCGCTGCCGGGTAGCTGGAGCCAGATGTCGGAGATACCGGCTCGCTGAGCGCGAGAGCCGGTATTCGCGCTTCACAGATCGAGTTCTTTGCGGAACTCCTCGCCAGTAACGTAGTTCCCGCTCTTCATTTCTTTCATTCCCTGACGCACGGTCGCCAACTCATCCGCCGTGAGCGACTCTGGCTCCAGGCGCATTCGGATGAAGTCGAGAAGATCGAGCGCATCCTCTTCGCTGAGGCCCTCGACCAGGTGAACTATCTGTTCCTTGGCTCTGAGTGGCGTTGCCATCACCTGAATTGTACCAGTTGTCAGGGAGAATCCACCCAAAGTTACCGGCGCCAGAGGTGAGCCTTTCCCACAGGCGGCGCCCTTGCGGCGCCGCGGCCCTACCACCAACCGACTTTGTAGAACCAGCCCTTCGTTTCTTTGCCCTTCGCCCCGGCTTCCTTGAGGCGGATGAGGTGCTTTCGGCAAAGCGGTACGGTGAGACGCTCGCGCTCTTCGCCGCGCCATTTCAGGACGGCAACGTCTTCAAACGGGGCTTCCATGCACCAGAGGCAGCGTGGCCTACTCATTCGTCCGCGGTCAGCATGCCCATGATGTTGTAGCCACTGTCGACGTAGAGAACCTCGCCGGTGATTCCCCGCGCGGCGGGCCCACAGAGGAATGCGGCAGTTTCACCGACATCGTCGATGGTGATGTTCCGGCGAAGCGGCGCGACGGCGGCAAAGGCCCGCTGGTAGTCGCGGAAGCCGCTGATCCCGGCGGCGGCCAGCGTCCGGAGCGGGCCCGCGCTGATGGCGTTCACCCGGATGCCCTGCGGCCCCAGGTCGTTAGCGAGGTAGCGCACGGTCGCCTCGAGTGAGGCCTTGGCAACCCCCATGACGTTGTACGACGGGATCACCTTCTCGGCCCCGTAATACGACAGCGTCAGGATGCTCGCATCTTCGGACATCATCGGGAGCGCGGCTCGCGTGAGCCCGATCAGCGTGTAAACCGAAATGTTCTGTGCCAGGAGGAAGCCCGCGCGGGTCGTATCGACAAAACGGCCCGCGAGATCTTCGCGGGCCGCGAAGGCAATGGCGTGGACGAGGATATCAACCTTGCCGTGCGCCGCCTTCCATTTCGCCATAATCGCCTCGATCGCCTCGTCGGACGACGCGTCACATTCTTCGACGAAGTCAGACCCGAGGCTCTCGGCGAGAGGACGAACGCGGCGTTCCAGTGAGGGACCGGCGTAGCCAAAACCGAGTGTCGCGCCTTCGCGGTGGAAAGCCTGGGCAATCCCCCACGCAATCGAATGGTCGTTGGCGACGCCGAAAATGAGCGCGTTCTTCCCGGTAAGCGATGGCATGGGCGATAGGTTACGGGTGCGCCCTGCCATTTGGCGAATCGCTAGCGGCGCTTCCGCGCCTTCGCGGGGGCCGGCTTTGGCCGCGAACGCCGGTCGCTGGCGACAATCGTCCCCCCGATCCCGATGCCGACGGCGCCCCCAACCCACATCAAAACAGCCTCACTGACGGCGAGGCTCGCGCCAACGATGATGGCGACCCCAAGGACCGTGGCGGCCGCAACCAGCCAGAAGCGGCGCAGGAACGGAGCGAGCCCGGTCAGCACGTGCGGGTCCCGGCCTCACCGGACAACGAAGTACCGGGCCTCCGGGTGGTGCACGACGATCGCGCTCGTGGACTGCTCGGGGTGCCACTGGAAGGTCTCTCCAAGCTCCACGCCGATCCGCGCTGGCTCGAGGAGCGCGACCATGCCGGCCTGCTGTTCGAGGTCCGGGCAGGCGGGATAGCCGAAGCTGTAGCGGCTCCCCTGGTAGCCCTGTGCGAACAGGGCTTTCATCGTCTTTCCGTCAGCGTCAGCAATGCCGAGCTCTTCGCGAATGCGCTTGTGCCAGTATTCGGCCAGCGCTTCGGCACTCTCCACCGCGAGGCCATGGAAATGGAGGTAGTCGCGGTACTCGTTCGACTTGAACAGTTCCTGCGCGAAGACGGTCGCGCGCGGCCCCATCGTCACGAGTGACAGAGCGAGGGTGTCGTAGCGGCCCGACTCCGTGGGCAGGAAGAAATCCGCGATGCACAGGTGGCGCCCGGTGGTCTGGCGGGGGAACTCGAACCGGATGGGCTCACCTTCCGGCTGGCCGTCCTTGAAGCCGGACCAGGCGATCAGGTCGTTGCCGTCGGATTGGGCCGGGAAATACCCGTAGACCACCTGCGGTTCGAGCAGTCGCTCCGCGATCGCCCGCTCCTGCCAGCGGCGGAAGATCGGGCGTACTTCGTTCTCGACGAATCCCTCGTACTCCCGGTCGGAGCGTTCGCCCTTCTGGTACTGCCACTGTCCCCGGAAGAGAGCGATCTCGTTGACGAACGCGAAGATGTCGCGCAGCGGCAGGCCCTTCACGACCCTGCTGCCCCAGAACGGCGGAACCGGGATCGCCGCGGCAGGCTTCACGTCGGACCGGACGTACTCCGAGGGTGAACCTGTCGCTTCGGGTCGTGTCGCCCGGG
>DATCGT010000082.1:0-3556 GCA_036508775.1 Tepidiformaceae bacterium
CCCCGACACTGGGCACGCCGGCCAGTCCACCAAAATCTCGAACGCCCGGCCCCGGACGCCCAAAGGGCACCCGCCGTGAGCGACGAACCCGATACCCAGCGATCAAGAAGGCCGCATAGCTGGGTTTAATCGCAAGTTCAGGGCTGCCGTCGAAAGGCTCCTGCTGGATAGCTTCTGCGCGGGCCTCGGCTTCTGCTAGTTCGTCTTCCGACAGGTGCAGGGCATCGGAGGCACGTCGTAGGTCGGCCTCTGCTACCGCCGGATCGCCGTCGAACTCCCTCATGGCTGGTGCTGAAGGGCTCCAGTCGTCGGGCACGTCCTCCGGGGGCAGCCCTGTATCCAGGCTGAACTGCATGGCACGTCCCGCGTCGAGGTTCTCCTTCGCGTAGGCGATGGCGCAGTCGGCGCAGGTCGAGAGATCGTCAATCACATCGTCGTAGGTCAGTTCGCCCGCCCACTCGTGATACGTGTCGAATTCACTCCGCGCGTCCTCGACGTCAAACTTGGTCCCACAGTTCCCGCACTTTGGCATTTTGACTCTTCGGCTTGTCGGATGGTTTCCATGAAACTACTGCTTGGGGGCCGAGACACGGAAACCCTGTGTGCAGCCGGCACTCAGGCCGGAAACCCGACAAGTCGCTAAGACACCCCCTGAACGCCTGGCACGTAGCCGCTCCCAGCCAGGTACATAACTCGAAGCGTGTCGTAGTCGATCAGTTCGAATGGGGTGAGCATTCGTTGTGCCTGGCGCGCAATCTCGCCATCGTAGTTCTCAGCGCTTCCGACGATGAGGATCGATCGCGGATCGCGGACCGAAACGCCGTATTCCTTAGCCAGCAATTGCCGATGACTATCGAATGACAGATACTCGCGATAGTTCGCCAACTGGGCGATACCCTCGACTACTGGAGTGACGAACCTCCGGCGCTTGTGCTTTCCCGTGGTGAGGTCGTTGCGACTCAGAAGCGGGAGCTTCACTTCGCACAGGTGAGCGTCGCCCTTGTCGTCGATTAGGAGGAAATCCGGCTGAATCGCGCGCTCCTCCGGGTCAGGGTTTCCCTCGATCCACTTGAGTGACGGCTGAGGGATTATGCGGGAAACACCTAATGCAATTGTCAGCATTGAGGAGTTGGATTCGAGGAACTTCGTAATCGTAGTTTCGCCGACCTTGTCGGTGACCGCAAGGCTCGCGAAGTTCGCAGCCCTGATGAGAAGCGTTCGATTGTCATCAGTTGAAGGCGTGAGGAGGGTGGTGTCGGTGCCGACCGGGTAGCGAGCAGCAAGATGTCGCTGCAACTGACTACTGCTCATCGAGCGATGGAGGATGAACCCGGCCTGAAAGTACCGGGCGCGCACGAAGCCGTGCCACTCGGCCACCATCATTACATCCGAGAGCCAGAAGTCCTGCAATTCATCTGTGAATCCCAACGGATGGAATGCCTCGTCCGGGAGAAGTGAGCCACCGTAAAGCAGACTCGTCTGATGTAGATCGGGAAACTCTCGGTAGCGCGCTCTGAAAGTCTCGTGACCGCGCTCGCTGAGAAGCGCAAGGTGGCTTAGACCGCAGCCGGTTGATCGCCCCCCATACATAAGCGAATGCACGGAGTGGGACGTGGGGAACTGGCCTAGAGCCACCGCGAGCGAGGGGAGCGACCGGTGGACGGCCCTGATCTCATCGAATTTCGGCGATGCCCCCAGGAATTCGGCGACGAAGTGCGTCGGAGTCTCACAGATCAGCAGCATCGTTGGATAGATCGGGCTAACCTGGGTGCCGTCCTCTCTCGCGAACCGTCCTTCAAGGCTTGCGCTCTCGATTGCGGAGAAGTAGGCGTTAGCGTGCCTGAGGATCCTCGCAGTGATAGCAGCGGCGCTCATGGTTCGACGCTACCCGCGAGTCGCGGGGCGCGGGGCGCCGCGAAGCGGCGCTCTTGACTTGAAATAGCAACACAACTCGTAGGCGGATCCGCTTCCCTCGGCCACAGAGGGGCGGCCTGCCCATAGGGGGCCCGGTTGGGTTGGGGGGAGTCGGTCAAGGGCGCGTAGCGGCGGAGCGGATCCTTGACGGGCGGAGGACGGCCCACAGACTGGTCCCGGCGGGCGGGGTGCCCAGCGCGACACGCTGATGGGAGGCAACCGCGACGTGCTGGCGCTGTCGTCCTAGAGGAAGCCGGTTTCGCCCTCGCCCATGATGCCGCCCTCGCCCATGATGTCGCCCTCGCCCATGATGTCGCCCGCGCCCATGAAGCCGCCCGCGCCCATGACGCCGTGCTCGCCGCATCGGGTGCAGACCCACACATCGCGGTTGGGGATCGTGGTGATTTCGAAAAATTCCATCGACTGGGCCAGGTCGACGCCTCGGGCGGTTGCCTCGTCACCGGTGAGCCAGTCCACCGGTGCGTCGCACTGGTTGCACGCGGGCCGAAAGAGGCGGTTCATCGGGTCGACCTTGAGCGGACGATTCTTGGCGGACTTGTGTTGGCTGCGGTTTCCCATGCTGGCCAGTGTGGCGTGTCGTGGTGACAGTCCGTGGGAGGTCGTGGTGTGCTTGGCGCGCGGCGCCTCTGACCGGGGGCGAACTAACTACTCAAAGCGTGCCCCCGCCCCGGGGCGTGAATCGTCGAGCCGACGCGCGGCAGGGGTACGGGATAACGGTTGGCTGCTCATCCGCAGGGGCAGTCGCCGCCCGTCACAACATAAACGAACTGGACCGGTCGAGCCCTAGCGCTCCCGGTCCTTCGCCGTTTCTGCAGGGTCCGGGGCGCATCCGCCTCGTCTGCTGTGGAGCCTGTCGTGTCTGTTGGTGTTCGTGTCCCGCCACTCCGAACTGGGTGGTCGTTCACTCTGTGTGCTGCTGCCGGTGAAGGCGGCGGGTCGTTCGTGTCCTCCAAGCCGGTCAAGCCTCGGGGTGGGGGTGGTGGTCCGGCCGCCGACCCGACGAGGGCTCGGGCTGAGGCTGGCCGTCGAGCTCGGTCGCGGTTGCGGAGGTACTGCGCGGCCAACCGCCTCAATCGGCTGGGCACGCTGACCTACCTGGGGGAGGGCTGTCACGACCCTCGGCAGGCACGTCGGGACGTGGGCGCGTTCTTCCGGTCGCTGCGGGAATCGTTGGGAGGTGGTCCCTTCCCGTACGTGTGGGTTCCGGAGTGGCACAAGACCGGTCACGGCCTGCACTTGCATTTCGCGGTGGGCCGGTTCGTGCCGTATGGGCTGATCAAGCAGGCGTGGGGCCGCGGGTTCGTGTCTATCAAGTTGCTGGGGGACTTGCCGGTGGGGTCGGGGTCATTCGCGGAGGCGAGGCTGGCGGCGGGCTACTTGTCGAAGTACGTCGCGAAGTCATTCGATGACGACGCGGAGGGGCTGCTGCGTCCCAAGGGTCTGCACCGGTTCGACGCGGCGCAGGGGTTCACGCCGCGCACGATGCGGATCTGGGGCGCGACTCGTGGCGAGGTGATCGAGTACGCGTCTGGAGCGATGGGTGGCGCTCCGGAAGTGTCCTGGTCCTCGGCTGACGTAGAGGACTGGCAGGGACCGCCTGCCGTGTGGGCGCAATGGCGAG
>DATCGT010000083.1:0-3559 GCA_036508775.1 Tepidiformaceae bacterium
GACGGCATCATCACGAATGTGCCGCACCAGCTCCAGGACTACCTCGAGATGCGGCACTAAGGCCGACTACCAGCTCCCGCCGCCGCCACCACCGCCCCCGCCTCCGCCCGAGAACCCGCCGCCTCCGCTGCTGGAGCGTGAGGAGGATACTGTGCTGCTGACGCCGCTGGAGAAACTCGAGAGGTTGCTTGCGAAGGCGACCACCGCGAACGTGCCCATCGGGCTGGAGCCGGTATACCAGGAACCGGTCGACTCCCGTACCTGGTCGTCGAGGCCGGAGAAGGCCTTCGCCCACTTGTCGACGCAGCCGAAGACGATGGCATAGGGAAGGTAGCGGGCGAAGATCCCCGCCTGCTCATTGAACTCCTGGCGCCTGGTTTCGGCTGTCGCGACGTATAGCCGGAAGCCCAGGACGCGGCGGAAGGCCTCGCTGCCTGTCGCCGTTCGCCTCGGCATCGCCCGCGACATCGGAACCATCGCTACTCCCGCCACCGGGAGGGCATTGAACAGCAGTCCACGCCCGAAGAAATAGCCGAACGCAAAGGTGATGAGCAAGCCGGCGAGTGCCGCCAGCCCACCCAGTACCGCCCAGTTTCCGCGGGAGGCATCTGGACTCTTCGTGAACCACTTTCGGACGACCGCGTCCTTGTACAGCTGCTGTTGGATTTGAATGAGCTTCGAGGAGAACTGGTAGCGCAACTCGGATATCTGAACAGGGCTCCCGCTGACCGCGAAGATGTCGTCCAGCAGTTCCTTCTCGTAGGGTTGCAGCTCGGAATCCGCCTCCTTCACTTTCGTCAGCCGCCAGTCCTTTGATCCCCCGAACCAGCTCTTGCTGTCGATCTCCTCAATATGGATGTAACCGCGCACTGCCAGGTCGATGATCGTTGCCGTCACGTCCAGCGGGTCTGCCCGCTCGTCCAGGATGACTCCCATCTGGGCCGGCTTGAGTCCGTCAGGCGGGAGGAACTCGACTACCACCTGGTCTTGTCCGAACAGCGGGCGCGTCTGCTCGGACGGGTCGTTTGTGAGGTAGTAGATGGTCTTGTATTGCCGGTCGCGGCCGCCCCGCCACCACAACGCCGCGAGGCCGAGCACGCAGAGGATGGCGACCAGCAAGCCCCCGCCGAGTTCAATCGCGTCGAGGCGGTAGAAGTCCCAGAGGGTCGGCTTGTGTTCCGTCGTCATGGGAGGGACCGCAACGAGTCCTTTCGGGAAGGAATCGAAGACGGTGACCTGGATGGTGGGCGGCAATGTCCCGCTCGATTGGTACGCCGCCGTCGGCCCCGATGTCGATGTGTGGCATGTCGAGTCGCGCACTCCGTCGCCCTGCACACAGCCGGCGTCGGCGACGGATCCCGATGGCAATGTGACCTGCATCGTGAAGTTCGCGATGTCGACCGGCCACTTACCGGTCACGTTCCAGTAGAACTCATCGTGATCGCTGAAGGAGTCGAGTGCACCCTTCACGGTGTACCGGATCACGTAACTCTGTGGGCCGGTGATCAGTTGGTTCGGGTCGCCGATCTTGATGTGGCGAGCGTCGTCGACCGTCGAGACTTCGTAGGGGATCGGGGATCCATTGCCCTCTGTGACACTCTCGACGTGGATGTCATAGGTGCGCCGTCGGCCGTCCGGGCACGCGTTCAGCGGCTCAACACCCGGGACCCGGGGCCCACCGCAATCCACTCGCCAGAACAGGTCACGGAAGATTCCGTGCTTCTCGACGTCGAAGTTGGCGTCGATACGTTCGGTGGCGTGGAGAGTGCCATCGGCGTCGATCGTGTAGTCGCTGGCGAAAGAGGTAATCTCCCAGCCGCTTTCGGCCGTGACCGATGAGGACGAAGTGATCACCCCGGTCGTGAAGGCCGCGGCGAACAGAACGATCCCGGCGCAGACGACATACGCGACTGCGAGGCCCACGATCGTGAGCGCTGTTCCACCCGTTACCTTAACCGCTCGTATCACGCTGTGATTCTAAAGGGGACTGAGTTGTTCGAGACAATCCATGCCTCGTGCCTCTATGATCACAGCACCAGAACACCCGGCCCGCGCGGTCCCGCGCCTCTTGCCGGTGTCCCACTCAGGAAAGGTGCATGCAAGCATTCGACTATCTCGCTCCACGCTCGCTGGCTGAGGTCTACGGTCACCTCGGCAACGGAAAGCGAAGCCTCCTCCTCGCAGGCGGCACCGACGTCATCATCCAGTTGCGCGAGGACCGTAAGCAGTGCGATCAGCTCATCGACCTCAAGCACGTTCCTGAGCTGATGACGCTCCGCATCACTGCTGACGGCACTCTTGAAATTGGCGCCGCTACTCCGCTAGCGGACATCTATTCGAACCCGGAGGTTCAGCGCATATTCCCGGGCCTCGTGGACGCTGCGAGGATCATCGGCGGAACGGCTGTTCAATCGCGCGCGAGTCTCGGCGGTAACCTCTGCAACGCCAGCCCGGCGGCGGATTCCTCGCCTGCGCTGATTGCACTGGGCGCCCGGCTCGTGATCGGCTCGTCGAGCGGCACCCGGGAGATTCCGGTGGAGGAACTCTTCGCCGGCCCCGGCCAAAACACACTCAGAGCGGGAGAGATTCTGCTGCAGGTGAAAGTGCCACCGCTCGGCCCGAAGGCTGCGTCGTTCTACCTCCGCTTCATCCCGAGGAACGAAATGGACATCGCCGTGGCAAGCGCCGGCGCCCGCCTTCAGCTGAACGCTGATGGCGACCGGATCGTAGCGGCTCGCATCGCCCTTGGGGCCGTTGCGGCGACGCCGGTACTCGCCTCCGCTGCTGCGGCGCTGCTTGTTGGCCAGGCACCAACTGAGGAAGCCTTCGCCCGCGCCGGCGAGGCTGCGAAGGCCGCCGCATCCCCCATCACCGACATGCGAGGCTCGGCCGCCCAGCGGTCGCATCTCGTCTCCGTCCTGACCGTCCGCGCCCTGCGAGGGGCGCTCCAGCGAGCACTGGAGGCCCGCTAGTCCATGGCCCGTCGAACTCAGGTTTCCACCCGCCTCAACGGCAACGACATCGATTTCCTCTGCGAGCCCCAGCAGAGTCTGCTAGAAGTGCTCCGCGACGAACTCAAGCTCACCGGTACCAAAGAGGGCTGCAATAACGGCAACTGCGGCGCCTGCTCAGTGATCCTGAACGGGCGCCTCGTCGACTCCTGCTGCGTGCTCGCCGTGGAGGCCGAGGGCGCGGAGATTACGACGATTGAGGGAATCGCAAAGAACGGCCAGCTGCATGCGCTGCAGCAGGCATTCCTCGATGAGGCAGCCTTGCAGTGTGGGATTTGCACCCCCGGACTGATCGTGGCATCGAAAGCACTCCTTGACTCCAACCCCAATCCCAGCGAGCAGGAAATTCGCTTTTGGCTCGCCGGGAACCTCTGCCGGTGTACGGGGTATGACAAGATCGTGAGGGCGGTCCAGAAGGCCGGGCGGCAACTCCAGGAGGCGAAACAATGACCACCGTTGAGCGTCCGCAATACAAGGTCATCGGCACCCGGCCCGTGCGCCCCGATGGCGTCGAAAAAGTCACTGGCAAGGCGCTGTTTGGCGCCGAC
>DATCGT010000084.1:0-21031 GCA_036508775.1 Tepidiformaceae bacterium
GGCCTTCGCGGAGCAGGTCCAGGGCCGGGTTTCGGTCGCTCCGGCGCAGGCCCTCGGTCAGCGATCGGAAGCCATCGGTATCGCCTCCTTTCCGGTGTGGCGGGACCGATCAGCGATTGCCGCGCTGCTTGTCTCGGCGGCGATGACGGTTGCCCTGTGGGCATACCTTTTTTCTGTGTACCCGGGTCTGCCCAGCGTCCTTCAGCTCAGCTTCCCCGACCCGGGCGCCGTGGTCCGTGTCGGTTCGCGGAATGCGCTGCTGGCCCCCGCGTATCTCGGAGCGGGCATCCTGGCATTGAACACAGCTGTCGGGATCGCTGTGCATGCTCGCGAACGGGCTGCTGGGCTCTGGCTCATCGCGTCCGGTGGGATCCTGCAGGCGGTGCTTCTCGCGGCAGCGATCATCGCCGTCCAGGGTAGTTGAAGACTTACCGGGCGCGGGCCGCAGCCACGACGACGCCGGCAGCGTCCTCCGGCGTCAGGTGATCGGTACTGAGGCAGATGTCGTAGTTGCTGGCGTCGGTCCACCTGATGTCGTAGAAGCGGTGGAAGAATTCATTCCGTTCGGCGTCCGTCTTCTCGACCGTCTTGCGGGCCGCCTTCTCGTCCACCTGCATCCCCTGCATGATGCGCCGCACTCGCGGGCCCGTGGAACCCGTGACCAGGACACGAAGGGCGTCGTCCCGGTCTTTCAGAATGACCTGCGCGGCGTGGCCGATGATCAGACAGTCACCCTGCGCTCCAAGGTCGCGGATCACGTTTTCGATGAAGCCGCGATAGTCATCGGAGGTGTAAAGCGCAGTAGTAGCCAGCGGTACCGGGTCTGCCCATGCGGCAACAGGCATCCCCGGGTTGCGGGCGAGGGCCTCGAGAAATCGTGTCAGGGCCGATGGCGCGTGTTCAGCTTCGCTGACGGTTTCTGGTGAAACGCCGGCCTCGCGAGCCGCGTCCTGGATCACCTGGGAGTCGATCACCCGGAGCTTCAGCTCTTCGGCGATGATGTTGGCGACTTCTTCACCCGCGGTACCAACCTGTCGTGAAAGGGCAACCACACGGACTCGCACAGGGGCCTCCAGTCGCGAATTCCGCCCATATTGTAGTCGATTGCCCGGGTCATAGCTTTAGTCGAACGGGCCCACTATCGATTCAAATCGGTCGAGCAGCCACGGGCTGAATCGGGTTCCGCGGAGGCCCGAGAGAACCTCGAACGCTTCGCCCGCCGGCAATGCGTGTCGATATGGTCGTTCGTTGATGAGGGCGTCGTAGGTGTCGACGATGCCCACGATCTGCGCCTCTACCGTCACCTCGTCACCTTCCAGCATCCCCGGGTACCCCTTCCCATCGATTCGCTCGTGATGGCAACCGATCCACCACGAAACCGCGCCGAGACCGGGAACCTCGCTCAGGATGTCCCGTGCGTAGGTGGGGTGGAGCTGGATGACGTCCATCTCTTCGATGGTCAGGATGTCCGGTTTGCTGAGGAAATGGGGCGGGATACCCATCGTGCCCATGTCCTGGAGCAGCGCGGCGAGTTTTACCAGGTCGGCGCGCTGCTCATTCATATCGCAGGCGAGCGTGAGGCGACGCGCGAGGTTTGCGACGCGGCGACTCCGGCCGGCGATTCGCCCATTTCTCGTGTCAATAAGGTCGGCAACGACGCCCGCGAATTCGAAGAGTTCGGCCGGCTTCATGATCCCGCCGTAGTTCGACTCGCTGAGAGAGCCGGCCATGTCGTTGTCGTAGAGGCCGAGCCAGAAATCGTCGCTTTGCGCGAGGTTGGCCATCTTCTCGGCGGTGAGTGGGTCGACCTCGCTTCCGGCCATCTCTTTGACAAGTTGCGGTCCCTGGCGCCGGACCAGGAGGGGTGAACCGTCGGCGTCGATGATGGACTCGACCCGGTCCGCCGTCGCAGTGATGCGGGTGATGATAGGCGGAGACATCTCGGCGAACGTGGCCGATGTATCGGGCCGGTCCCAGCAGTCATGGTGGTTGGCGACGGCACTTGCGACGGCGTCTGTCATGTGAAGTTTGTGGGCGACCTGTGCCCCCATCTCGCAGTGCTTCGTGAGCGCCTCGATCACCTCGGCCCATCCGCCGGTCGGCATGCTGGCAAGGATGTCCGCGGCGCAGGCTTCTCCGCTGACGATACGTGAGCCGCGCCCGGTTTCAACCCGGGGCCCGGGATTGCTGGATACCATGCCCACGTCGTGGAGGAGACAGGCGAAGAAGATCTCCTCTACCTGGCTCGCCGGCAGGGCGAACTCCTTCGCAAGGGATACGCCGATATAGGCGACGCGCTGCGCATGCCCGGGTCGTCGGCCCTCCGCGAGGTCGAAGGACCTGCTCAGCGTAGTGAGAAAGGTCCCACGGCTGAGCCTGGGCAGGCCAACGAGACCGACGTCGTCATAGAGTGACGACTCCAGGAAGTCCGCTCTTGCAGTTTGAATCCGTGTCCGCGACGGCATCGGCGCGTCTCTCATTCTTTTAGGTCGAACACTTCATCTATCGGAAGGAGAGCGGTGGTGTCACAGGGAACATGAGGTGACAGCGCCATGCCGAGTGCTTTCCGGGATGTTGCGATTACGTATCGTTGCGTACGCTTTGGCTGCACGTTCATCTCGGAAGAGTTAGACTCAGCAAGGTAAGGCGTCCGGCCCTGTCGGCGGGTGTGCTCCCGGCCCTACCGCAGCGAACGAAGTGACAGGAACGCATGGATCGAACCAATTTCTCCCGGTTCAACGGACAGCTTTGGGCTGCGCGTCCGATCGTGGAAGAGGTGTGCGGTTTGGTTGCGAGGGCCGCTTTCCCGGCGGTTGTCCCGGTGCGTGAGGGTTCTTCTTCCTCCGGTTGGACATTTCAAGCCTTCCAAAGCGGCGTATTGAACTTACCCCCCCGGCCTCACCATGTCCTGGCGAGACAGGAGGGTGGATAAAAGAGAGGCGTATGACGACAGAATCTCCCGCCCGTCCAGAACATCTCGTTGAAGAGCTCGACCGTGTGACCATCCGGTTCGCAGGAGACTCGGGCGATGGGATGCAGCTAACCGGAACGCAATTCACCAGGACCACTGCGGTCTTCGGTAACGATCTGGCTACACTGCCGGACTACCCGGCAGAAATCCGGGCCCCTACCGGGTCCCTCCCGGGTGTTTCGGGGTTCCAGCTCTCCTTCGCGAGCAGCGACATTCGGACCCCTGGTGACCAGCCTGACGTCCTCGTGGCGATGAATCCGGCAGCACTGAAGGTCAACGTTGGTGACCTGAAGCAGGGCGGGCTCCTCATTGTCGATGCAGACGAGTTCAACTCGGCGAACCTGAAGAAGGCGGCATACGCCGCCAATCCTCTCGAGGACGGCAGTCTCGCTGCCTATCGGCTGGTGAGCATTCACATCACTCGCCAGAACGAAATGGCTCTTGACGGGATCCCGATGAATGCCGCACAGAAGTTCCGTTCGCGAAACTTCTACGCGCTCGGCATCATCCTCTGGCTCTACGACCGGCCGCTGGATACCACGATCAAGTGGGCGACGGCGCAGTTCGGCCGAAATCCTGACGTTCTCGAAGCGAACCTGCGCGCACTCCGCGCGGGACACGCGTTCGGAGAGACCACAGAACTCTTCCACACGCGCTATGAAGTGCCAGCCGCTGAGGTAGCGCCCGGTCTCTACCGCCACATCAGTGGGAATGAGGCCACCGCGCTCGGGTGCGTCGCCGCTTCCGTGCTGTCGGGGCTGCCTCTCTTCTACGGTAGCTACCCCATCACGCCGGCTTCGGACGTGCTCCACGAACTCTCGAAGCTGAAGAATTTCGGCATCAAGACGTTCCAGGCGGAGGACGAGATTGCGGCCATCGGGTCGGCCATCGGTGCCTCTTACGGCGGGCACCTTGGACTGACCGGAACGAGCGGTCCGGGGCTCTGCCTCAAGAGCGAGGCACTGAACCTCGCCGTGATGACCGAACTGCCGCTGGTGATCATCAATGTTCAGCGAGCCGGTCCAAGCACCGGCATGCCGACGAAGACCGAGCAATCGGATCTTCTGCAGGCGATGTTCGGCCGCAATGGCGACTCATCCGTGGTGATCGTCGCGCCGGCGACGCCGTCTGAGTGCTTCTCGATGGCAATTGAGGCCTTCCGGATTGCGGTGAAGTACATGGTGCCCGTCATCTTCCTGAGCGACGGGTATCTCGGGAATGGTTCCGAGCCATGGAAGATCCCCGCCGTTGCGGACCTCCCGAAAATCGAATATCACTACGCCACGCCCTCGGATGCCGACTTCAGCCCCTACAGGCGCGATCCGAAGACGCTGACGCGGCAATGGGCGATCCCGGGTCAGAAGGGCCTCGAACACCGCATCGGTGGCATCGAAAAGTCGAGCGAGACCGGCGACATCAGCTACGACCCCGGCAACCACCATCACATGACGATGATGCGGAAGCAGCGCGTCGAGCGAATCACGGACGACATTCCGCCCGTGGAAGTGGTGGGCCCGGCTTCGGGGGACCTGCTGGTCCTGAGCTGGGGCGGTACCTACGGTGCGGTCACCAGTGCTGCCGACAACGCCAGGGCTGCAGGCAAGAGTGTGGCTTCGGCCCACCTGCGTCACCTGAACCCGTTCCCGTCGAACCTGGCATCCGTGCTGAAGAACTACAAGCGGGTCCTGGTCCCAGAACTCAACACCGGTCAGCTCGTGTTGCTCATCCGCGGGAAATACCTGGTGGATGCCGTCGGCTTCAACAAGATCTCGGGACAGCCGTTCAAGATCGCTGAAGTGGAAGCCAAGATCGACGAAATGCTCGGCCTGCGAGGGCCGTATGAACTGGAATTCGGCCCGGCTTCGGCGCTGGGAGGAGGATAAGAACCTATGACTGCACCAACCGCCGACGTTAATGGCCTCATCAACGGTGATCTCCCTGTTCTGACACGAAAAGACTTCGTGACGGACCAGGAAGTCCGATGGTGCCCGGGCTGTGGCGACTATTCGATCCTCGCCCAGATGCAGAAGATCCTCCCGGGTCTTGGCATTCCAAAGGAGAAGCTCGTCTTCATATCGGGGATCGGTTGTTCCAGCCGTTTCCCCTATTACATGGAGACCTACGGCTTCCATAGCATCCATGGCCGCGCGCTCACGCTGGCGACAGGGCTCAAGACCGCGCGTCCTGACCTTACCGTCTTCGTGATCACCGGTGACGGTGACGGCCTGAGCATCGGTGGGAATCACCTGCTGCATGCGATGCGCCGCAACATCGACCTGAACGTCATTCTCTTCAACAATCGGATTTACGGTCTGACGAAGGGCCAGTTCTCGCCGACTTCGGAGTTCGGTAAGGTCACCAAGTCGTCGCCGTACGGCACGACTGAGCAGCCTCTGCACCCGATCCGCGTTGCCCTGGCCGCAGGCGCGACCTTCGTAGCGCGGAGCATCGACCGGGACACGAAGCATCTCGAAGAGACGCTCTACGCCGCCACGCAGCACAAGGGCATCTCATTTGTCGAGGTGTACCAGAACTGCCCAATCTTCAATGACGGCGCGTTCTCGGCGTTCACCGACAAGGAAGTCCGCCAGGATCGGATGATCTATCTCGAAGATGGCAAGCCGCTTCGCTTCGGCAAGCAGGGCGAGCATGGGATTCGCCTGAACGGATTCCAGCCGGAGATCGTAGAGAACGTCACCAGTGACGATGGCCTGCTGGTGCACGACTCCAGCCAGGACAGTCCCGTGCTGGCGACGATCCTCGCTTCGATGGACTACCCGGCCCTCCCTGTCCCGGTCGGCATCTTCCGAAATGTCCAGAGGCCCACTTACGACCAGCTGGTAGCACAGCAGGTCGCGGATGCCCAGGCGAAAGGCGTTGGGAAGCTGGAGGACATCCTCCGAGCCGGGGAGACCTGGCAGGTTTCCTAGCCCCCTCGTTTCGTTTCTAGGTCGAAGACCGCGGCACTCGCCGCGGTCTTTCGTTTTCCGCAAGCCTGCTGCGGAACGAATGGATACAGAGATCTGGCCTATGCCTCGCGCACGGCGTATCGTTTGAGTTATAGCGAAACACTATAGCTAACAGGTCTGCCACTCGTGGAACTCGCCCAACTCGATGCATTCATTGCGGCGGCCGACTGCGGCAGTTTCAGCCGTGCCGCCGAGTTGCTCCATGTTGCCCAGCCGTCCCTGAGCAATCGCATCCAGTCCCTGGAGCGAGAAGTAGGCCAGGTCTTGTTCGAGCGCATGGGCCGGGGCGTCAAGCTCACCGACTCCGGGCGAGCTTTTCTCCCGTACGCACAGCGCATCAAGCGTACCCTCGATGACGGTCTCCTGGTCCTCGAGGGTACTCGCAATGGCACGGCCGGGCGCCTCATGATCGGCAGTGCCCCCGCCGTCGGCACCTACGTGTTGCCGCGTTTGTTGAAGGTGTTTTGTGACAACCGGCAGGGCATCGATGTCCTTGTTCGCACGGGGCATTCTGACGAAGTGTTGCAGATGGTGCTGGACGATGATGTCCAGGTCGGATTCGGCCGTCCGATTCAGCACCCCGAAGTGCGCACGATCGTCCTCTACAGCGACGAACTCGTCCTCGTGGTTTCATCGCAGCACCGGTACGCAAAACGCGGCACGGTGAAGGTCGATGAACTCCAGGATGAGTCGCTCATCCTCTTCGACCGTGATTCAAGCTACTACGGGCTCATCGTCGGGTTGTTCCGCGACCTCGGGGTCGTTCCGCAGCAGCAGATGCAACTCGACAGCATCGAAGCGACCAAGAAGATGGTCGAGGCGAACCTCGGCATCGCGCTTCTCCCGGAGGTTTCGGTCGAACGCGAGATCAGGCTCGGAACATTGCATAAGGTGCACATCGAATCAGCTGAGCCAGTCCAGCGCGAGATTGCCGTCATGTACCGGCGAAACAAGCCCCAGTCCGGGCCAATGGCCGCGTTCCTCGACCTGCTGGGCGAGATCTACGGGATCAAGCTTCCGCGGTAGTGCTCATCGACCTGCACTGCCACACGTTCCCCCTTTCGCAGTGCAGCTCCCTGCAGGTTGACCGGCTCGCTTCGGTGGCCCTGGAGCGCGGACTCGATGGAATCTGCCTGACTGAACATGACCGTTCCTGGGACCGGGCGATGCTGGACGAAGCGCGAATGCGGACCGGTATCCTCATGCTCGCAGGGATGGAACTGACGACCGACGCCGGCCACGTGCTGGCGTATGGTCTTGGCGACTACAGGGCGGATTTCGCACACGCGCGGACCGCATTTGAGGCGGCACGCGACGTCGGCGCGTTGCTCTTTCTCGCACACCCGGCCCGTGACGGAGCGCTGAAAGTTACGGCTGAGACCGTCGAGATGTTTGAGTCGGTTGAGGGAATCAACGGGTCCGATTCCCGTCTCCAGAACCTGTCGGTGGCAGGCGTCGCCCGGGCGTTTCGCGCACCAGCCATTGGCGGTTCCGATGCCCACACGCTGGCCGAAGTGGGGCGGGCGGCGACGCGGTTCGACGACCGCATCCGCGATGACGGCGACTTGCTGGCTGCCCTGCGGGCGGGCCAATACGAGGCGGTGAATCTCGGTTAGTCGAGCCATGCCGGCGCGTGCCGGGGCTCGAGTTCCTCGTGGATGTGGAGGAGTGTAACGAAGTGTTCGAGGCCGTGGCTGAGCGCCTTCTCGGCGAACCAGGCTATGTCGACCTCCCGCCCATCCGGCCAGATCCCGGTTCGACTCCATTGTTCCGGGGTTAGCGACTTCAGCACCTGGACCGTCTTCTCGCGTTCGGCCATGACACGCTCGGCAAGGGCGTCGATGCTTTCGGCGCTGAACCTGCTGTCCCGCGTGTGCTCATCCTCGTCCCACCAGGCAAGCACCGGTCGCTCTTCCGTCAGCATTCGTTCAAGGCGAGGCTGATAGACCTCGCACTCCGTCAGCAAGAGGTGAGCGACGTGCTGATGCGCGGACCACGCTCCCCCGGGCTGTTCATGCTGCCGATCGCGGACCAGGGCTGCCGCCCAGTCGACGCCCTTCACACTGAGCTGAAGCCGGGCCATGAGTGTCGGGTCTGGTGTGCGCCGGTCGGACATTGATGCCTCATTGATTAGGGATTGCCGCGATGCGCATGCGGCAGAGGCCGGATGCGTGACCGAGACCGTACCAGCGTACTGTGGGAGTGCAATGGCCATCGATCCGGCCGCCAGTAGTCGACCTTCGCTGACCCACGTCTCGCTTTATGAGGCCGGTGCTATCCGGCACAGCGCGGTGACCGCCGGTTTCAGCATGGCTGTGTCGAAGCCCCAGCCGCTGACGAGCCCCGTTCAGACCACGGCTTCTTTTGCGTCGGCTCCTGTGGCCCAGGCGTCTCAGGGCGCGGCATTCGTCCCTCACACTCCGGTCACCTCAAACACGGCTGCGACGAGCCCGGACCAATGGGACTCGATGCTCACCCGGCTCGGACAGAAGTACAACGTCCCATCGACGTTTCTGAAGGCGGTCATGCTCTCTGAGAGTGGCGGCCGGGCGGATGCTGTCGGGGACAGCGGGCACTCGGTGGGGCTCTTCCAACTGAACGATGAGGGATACGGCTTCGGGATGGGGGACAAGCGCTTCGACCCCGAAGCGAATGCGGACCGTGCGGCAAAAGGGCTTGCAGAAGCGTGGCACGCCGGACAGAACGCGGGCTTCGCCGGCGAATATGCCGTCCGCGCGGCCTACAACTACTCCTTCAACCCGGGCGGCGGCTGGGCATATCAGGGCGACAGCGTTGTCACGAACTACAACCGCCTCCTCGCCGCGCAGGGGCAAGCACCTCTCGCCTGATCGCGATTCTTAACACTTCAAGTCCCGGTTGAAGCTACCGGCAGGGTGTTATCATCGAAAGCCCTCCCTCTGCGGGGGGAGACCCTCGATCGGATTTCGGAGGCGAACGATGGTCACCACCGGCTACCTTGAGCACGACGTCTTTGTCCGCGACATGAAGTTCCACTTCCAGGAATGGGGGAACCCATCAGCGCCAACCATCCTGATGCTTCATGGCTTCGGGATTTCGGGTCACATGTTCGACGAGTTTGCCGAACGGATGCAGGATCGCTACCACCTGATTGCGCTGGACCAGCGAGGGCACGGCGACACCGACTGGTCGCCGGACGGCGACTATTCGCGCGATGCCTTCGTCAATGACATGGAGGGTTTCCGCGAGGCTCTGGGCATCGGACGGTTCATCCTTATCGGTCATAGCATGGGCGGGCTTACCGCGGCGACGTATACCGTGCGCAATGTGGGCGTCGTCAGGGCGCTGGTGCTGGTAGACGTCGGTCCCGAGGCATCGCGCGAGGGCGTCGAGAATATCCAGCGGTTCACGCGGGGTCCGGACGAACTCGAGTTCGAAGAATTCGTCCAGATGGCTCATCGCTTCAACCAGAGGCGTTCGCTCGAGAACATCCGCGAGCGGATGCGGCACCGGCTGAAGCAGACTGACAGCGGGAAGTGGACGTGGAAGTTCGATAAGCGCTTTCGTGAAGCGCCGGACGACCTCCGGATCGGCAGTCAGCTTTCCAACGATGAGATGTGGCAGCTTTTCCGCGAGATTGAAGCCCCAACTTTGCTTGTGCGCGGCGCGGAAAGCGACGTACTTTCGCCGGCCGTGGCCGAACGGGCCATCTCTGAGATGCCCCGGGCGCGCCTGGTCACGGTGGCGGGTGCGGGGCACAGCGTCCCGGGCGACAACCCTGACGACTTTACGGCGGCCGTGACCGAGTTCCTCGGGGACCTGGAAATGGGGCGATTCGAGCCCTCGTCTGCCGCGGCAGCCCCGCCACTGAGTGCGCGGATGGAAGCCGAGGAACAGGCTGCCCGGAGACGTGGATCCCTCCTTCGACTCGCGATTCTCTCGGGTGTTGGAGTGGCTGCGGTACTGGCCGGTACAGCTGTCGCGGTTCAGGGCGTAAGGGCCCGGCGTCGCGCTTCGCGAAGGATTCCCGCAATCCCTCCAGCTCTGAATGTCGACATCGAGAGGGCCCGGCACCGCGCGCTTGAAGTCGCGAATGAGTTGAACGCGCTGGGACAGGCTGGCGTCAGTCGTGCGAGGACGTCACTCCGTGAGGTTGACCTCGAACGCGCCCGTGAAAGCGCGCGCGACCTCGTCCACTCGCTCGGCGACGCGACGGGCATGGTGCGCGATGCCGCGTCGCGGGTCGATGCCGGGAAACTGCGCGACAGGGTCACGTCGAGGCGGAACCGGGGGCGCGGCGCCGTGGCCGCGCTGGCTCTCCGGGTTGCCATGCGCGTGGTTCCATCGATCATCTCGAAGCAGGCGAGAGCCCGGCGATCCTGGGCAGCATGGCGAAGCTGACCGCGAACGGGGTTACCCTGGCCTACGACGATGTCGGCGGTGGCGATCCCCCGTTCGTCTTCATCCACGGCCTCGCCTGCAATCGGAGCTTTTGGGCGCTCCAGGTTGAGAACCTGGGTCGTGACTTCCGCTGCGTGAACGTCGACCTGCGGGGCTGCGGCGACTCACCTGCCGTGCCCCCTTTCGACATGAGCACCGCCGCTGACGACGTTGCCGCGCTCATCACGGCCCTCGGGCTCGACCGCCCCATCGTCGTGGGTCACAGCCTGGGAGGACTCGTCTGCCTCCTTCTGAACGACCGCCACCCGGAGCTCGTCCGTGGCATCGTCCTCGCGGACGCGCCGTTGAATCACGCTCGCGCCGGTTTCGACGACATGGTCGAAGCCATAACCGATGAAGGTTCCATGGGGGCTCTCGCGATGACGATCGAGAGCTTCTTCGTCGAAGAGACGGCGTCTGACATCCAGGACCAGGTCCGGATGACCATGCTGACCTGCCCCCCGGATGTGGCTGCGGGCATGTTGAGCAACTCCGGCGTCTTTACGACGGGCCTCGACGACCTGATCAAGAAGGCGGACCGCAAGCCGTTCATGACGATCTGGGGTGGCAGGCCCCTGGGCGACCCGGACCACCTGCGGGACATCACGATGTTTGTGCGACAGGAGCCAATGGTCGGCTCCGGGCACTTCTTCCAACTCGAGCAGCCGGCGATTACGAATGCGCTCCTCCGGGCCTTCGTTGATGACGTCCGCTGGGACCCCCGAATCACCTGAACCCGGAGTTGACGCTTTGGCCGTGGGCTGGAAGTCACCGGCGCGGTACTGTGGATCTCGATGGAGAGAGGCCCCGGGCGTCGCGCAGAAAGACCCCGCGCGAAAAGCGTCGGGAAGCGGCGTGGAACTGCAGGCCAGCGGTGGAGCCCCGCAGCGGTTGGTGCCTTTGGGCTTCTGGGGCTGGGGGTTGCCCTCTTCGTGGCAGTTCTCATCAGCCGGCTGTTCGGTGGCGGAGGCGGATCGGCCAGCGCCGGGAACCTCGCTCTCCCCACTCAGGGCCCATCGCAGGCGACTGTCGTGCCCTCGGCGTCGCCCCCTGCTACCGCAACCGCGCCAACTCCCGCTGCGACTGCCACAGCCGGGCTAGACGCCATCCCGGTTCAGTGTGGCGATATCCTGGCTCCGCTCGACAAGCAGCACGTCCTCGCCGCGAACTGCGTCCCGGCGTTGGTTAACCTTCCCGCAGCCATGTCGATTGGTGCGCAGCAGCTCACAGCACCCACCATCACGGCCATGCAGGAGATGTTCGCGGCCGCTGCGAAGGACGGCTATCCCTCCTTCCAGGTCAATAGCGCGTACCGCAGCTATGACACCCAGGTGCAGGCCTATAACGGTGCGGTTGCCCAGTACGGGAAGGACTACGCGGACCGCACGAGTGCCCTGCCCGGGCATAGCGAGCACCAGCTTGGGACCACGGCGGACGTCTGCGCCCGGGGGCTGTGTCTCGAGGACTTCATCGGTTCGCCCGAGGCCACCTGGCTGGCACAGAATTCGTGGAAGTACGGCTTCATCGTCAGCTACCCGGACGGCAAAGAGGCGATTACGGGCTATGCCGCCGAACCCTGGCACGTCCGGTTTGTCGGGAAGGACGTGGCGAAGCAAGTCCACGACAGTGGCCTGACGCTCCACGAGTTCTTGCTGAAACGCTAAGACGGTTGCACGAGGCAACCGCCAATGCCACACTCGGCGGGATTTTTCGATAGCTGGAGGCACCATGGCCACGCAAACCGACGAGCTGCTTGTCGACCGGTCCGATCACGTTTTGACGATTACCCTGAACCGGCCCGACCGCCTCAACGCAATCAGCGGACCCATGTTGTCCGCACTCTCTTCGACCTTGATGGAAGCGAACACCGATGGCGATGTTCGGGTCATCATCCTCACAGGCAATGGCCGGGGATTCTGCGCGGGACTGGATCTGAAGGACCAGGCCGCGGGTGGTGGCGTTGGCGCCGGCGCCCGCGGATACCGGATTTTCGATCTCCACAACTCGCCGCCCATCGTCATCAACCGCATGGACAAGCCAATCATCTGTGCGCTCAACGGCGCCGCCGCTGGCTATGGCATGGACCTTGCGCTGGGCTGTGATATTCGCATCGCCAGCGAACAGGCGAAGATGGGCGCTGTCTTTACGAAGCGCGGCGTCGTGCCCGAATCGGGTGGGACCTGGTATCTGCCGCGACTGCTCGGCTGGGCGAAGGCCGCCGAAGTAGCGTTCCTGGGCGACGTCCTGGATGCTCAGAAATCGCTCGAACTCGGGCTGGTCAATCGCGTGGTGAAGCACGAAGACCTGATGCCGGAGGCGATGAAGATGGCGACGCAGATCGCCAACAACGCCCCGCTTGCCGTTCAGTCGACCAAGCGCCTGATGCGGCTTGGCCAGGATGAGACCTTCGAAGCGGCGGTCGACCACATCTACCTGCAGTTCTTGCCGTTGTTCCAGAGCGAAGACTTCAAAGAGGGCATCAGCGCGTTTGGTGAGCGCCGGGAACCGAAGTTTCAGGGCCGCTGATAGGCCCCGAATCTCGTCGGTCCTCGAACACGCGGCCTCTGGTAAACTGGGGGTCCCTCCGCCAGCCGGGCTCGCGAAGAGACCTCCACTGGAGCGCCCATGTACCGTCGAGTGTTCAGCGGGATCATCGACCAGGGGAAAACGTCCGCGTTTCTGACCGCGATGCGGGAATCGAACCGCTACCAGTCAGAGCGCGGCATTCGGGCGCGGACGACCGTCTGGGGCTCGATGACCGGGCACGCCAACGCGGTCCACATCGCCAGTGACTTCAACACGCTCGACGACCTCGAGAAGTTCACCGAGCTTGCCGCGCTCGACGCGAGCTTCTCTTCGTTCCGGCGGGCGGTTCGCGCTCAGATGCAGTTCGCCTCCACGGAGGTGTCCATCCTGCGGCTGGCCTACCATTCGGCCGGGCTGATTACGAGCGAAGAGGTTACGGCGCCGCGAAAGTACCTGCGCATGGTCACCGGAGATGTGCAGGCAGGTCGGCATCGCGAGTTCGTGATGTCGGTATCGCAGGCGCTGGAGTATCAGAAGCAGCACGGCATCGAGGCAACGACGAGTGTCTGGACCGCGGTAACCGGCGGCACAAGCGGCGTGGCCGTCCTGGCCGAGTTCGATTCGCTGGACCAACTCGAGAAGTACGACGACCTCAGCGTGCAGGATGCCGATTTTGGCCGCCTGCGGAAGGTCACTCGCGAGACGATGGTGTTCACGACGAGTGAGACGCAACTCATGCGGAATCTCCGCCAGGCCTGACCTGGACTTCCCGACATACCAGAAAGGGACGGCCATTTGGCCGTCCCTTCGTTTGTTCGCTTATGAGGCGGGAGTTAGCAGGAGGAGCAGGCTCGAGCCTGGCCGCTGCCATCCGCTGTCTGGAAGCTTGAGCCACAGGCGCAGGACTTCACGGCGTTCGGGTTGAAGATGCTGAACCCGCTCTTCATGACGTCTTCGACGTAGTCAATCTGGGCGCCGTTCAGGTACTGGGCGCTCTGGGGGTCGATGAGCAGGCGCACCCCCTGGTGCTGAAGGACGATGTCGTCCTCTTCCGCACTGCGGGCGAGGGCCATGCCGTACTGGTAGCCAGAGCAGCCGCCGCCCGCAACGAAAAGGCGGAGGGCGCCATCGGGGATCTCGCGCGCCTGGAGGAGCGCAATTGCCTTGGCTGCGGCGGTGTCTGTGATGCTTACGAGCGGGGTCGCCGTCTCGCTAGTGGCTTCGAGGGTCATAGCGTGTCTCCAATCGAATCCGGTACGGACTGGCTTCGGCCCGTTCTGCCGTCGCTATTAAAAGTATAGTCTCTGACCAAACGAGGCGTCCACCCGCACACTGCCCGGAAAAGCAGCTACCCTTAACGAGGAATGCCCCGCATCTACCTGGATCACGCCGCCACGACCCCGCCGGATCCGCGCGTTCTCGAAGCGATGTGGCCGATGTACTCCCGCTACTGGGGCAATCCCTCCAGCATCTATCTCGAAGGCCAGGAAGCTCACCACGCCATCGACGCGGCGCGAAAGCTCTGCGCGGACCTTCTTGGCGCGACGCCGAAGGAGATCGTGTTCACCAGTGGGGGGACCGAATCGGATAACGCCGCGATTCGTGGCGCCGCATTCGCCCAGCGGGCACGGGGTCGCGGGAACCACATCATTACGACGCAGGTCGAACACCACGCGGTCCTACACACGGTCGAGCAACTCGAGCGGGAGGGGTTCAGGGCAACCTACTTGCCTGTGGATCGCGATGGGGTCCTCGATCTTGGAGCCCTGGAGCGGGCCGTTGGCGACGACACCACGGTGGTTAGTGTCATGGCGGCCAACAACGAGGTTGGGACGATCCAGCCGGTGGCTGACGCGGCCCGGATTGTGAAGGCAAAGAATCCACGTGTGGTCATCCACACGGATGCGGTCCAGGCAGCGGGTGCTATCGACATAACTCCTGCTGGGCTGGGCGTTGATCTCCTGGGCATTGCCGCGCATAAGCTCTACGGCCCGAAAGGCGTCGGCCTGTTGTACGTGAAGAACCGGACTCCGTGGCAGGCTATCCAGCTTGGCGGCAGCCAGGAAAAGGAGCGCCGCGCCGGTACTGAGAACGTTGCGGGGATCGTTGGGCTTGCTACCGCCATGAAGCTCGGCTGGGCGGAGATGGCGGAAAGGAATGCGCACTTGTCCCGACTCCGAGACCGGCTGCTCTTCGGGCTGCCGGAGCGTATCCCCGACACCGTCATCACCGGGCCGTCAGCACCTGACCTGCGCCTCTCGAACAGCTTTAGCTGCTGCTTCCGGAACGTGGAGGGCGAAAGCGTGCTTCTTGCGCTCGACATGGCGGATATCGCCGCGAGTTCTGGCAGCGCCTGTACCACGGGAGCTCTGGAGCCATCGCATGTGTTGACGGCGATGGGGCTCGACGCCGACCTGGCGCACGCGTCGCTTCGACTGACGGTGGGGAAGGGCAACACCGACGAAGAGATCGACCGGGTGCTGGACGTCTTGCCCGGGATCGTGTCCCGGCTGCGCGCCCTCGCGGGCGGGTAGGGCTCCTACCGCTTCCGGGCTATCAGCTCGCCGTTGTCTATTGCCAGCACCATTGCGTCGACGCGCGGGTCAGCGAGTGCCCGGTCCACGAACGGCGCCAGCTCTTCGGCGTGACTAACGACGTTGTCGGCGACCAGCAGGCCGCCGCGAACCATCCGCGGCACCACCAGTTCGTAGCAGTCGAGATAGACCTCTTTCTCCGCGTCGAGAAAGCAGAACCCGACATCCGAGAAGTTCGCAATGTGCTCGCGCGCGTCGCCGTGTATGAGTTCGACCACGTCTTCAACGTCGGCCTGCCGGAAGGTCTCGCGGGCAAGCGCGATCTTGGCGGGGAGCACTTCAAAGGTAGTGATCGTTCGGCCCAGCTCGCGGCAGGCTAGCGCCACCCACATCGTTGAATACCCGGTGCCGGTGCCGATCTCGACGTAGCGGCCCGCAACGCGATCAGTCGACCGATTTCGGAGGGCACCTGGCGGAGGCGTTTCATACGCTCCGTGCCATCCACGCGGTCGGCAGCGTCGATCTTCTCAAGCTCCGCCATCCGGGCGGCCACCTGGGGCGGGATTGCCTCGAACATGGGCTGTCTCACCTGCGGAAGTTGCTGAGCCGCGACTCGTCGGGAGCAAGCGTAGCAGCAGACCTATCGCTCGGTGCTTGCCGTGATCCGCGTCCCGTCGCTGTGCACCGTGATGCGGCCCCGCTGGTCGGTTCTGAGGATGGTTGCACTGGTCAGCGCGTCCAGCGTCTCGCTGTTCGGATGGCCGTAGGAGTTGCCCGCTCCGACAGAAATGAGCGCCACAGAAGGTGCGACGGCAGCGAGAAATTCTGGGCTACTCGTCTTCGAGCCATGGTGAGGTACCTTCAGCACGTCCGCGCGAACGTCGGTTTCCTTCATCAGTGCAAGCTGAGATTTCGCTTCCGAATCGCCCGTGAGGAGAACGCGGGTTGTGCCGTAGGTGAGGCGGATGATCAGGCTGTGGCGGGCTGGATCCACGCGTCTTGCGAAGTTGAATGGCACTTCGTGCAGATCGTGAAAGGGGACACGCCCGACAGAAGGAAGCTATGCGCCAAGGACCGCAGTGACCAGGAACGCGGGATACGCACACAGCAGTACGACGCCTGCCCATCGGGTTAAGCGTCTCTGTGGGAGGGCGAGTGCGAGGACAAGGGCGAGGGACCCGATCATCATCAAGAGCGGGACGTGAAGAGCAGTTACGTTCTGGAGATTCAGCGGGCGGGCGATCGCGGCACCCCCGAGGGTCATCGTGGTGTTATACCCGAACGAGCCCACAACGCTGGCGACGAGCACATCACTGGCGCCTCGACGTGCGGCCGACCAGGCAAGAACAACGAGCTCGAAGCCCGTGGCGAATCCGACGACGGTCAGGCCGAGGGTGGTCTGGTTCCCCTCAACTCCGGTCAGCTGGCGCACCCCCTCGACCAGCAGCCATGCGCCGGCAACCATCGCCCCGAGCCCGGCCAGTACCAGTGCTCCTTCGCGGCCGAGCCGCCGGCCAGTGGGATGTTCCTCCCGCTCCTCTTCGGCCTCGGCCAGTTCACCGACCTCGCCAAGCGATGGCGGCGCGTGTTCGAAGCGCCAGATGACAGCTACGTAGATGACATAGAGCGCTACGAGGACGACTCCTTCGAGGCGTGAGATCGAACCAGACCATGAAATTACGACGGACGCTGCGCCAATCGGGATCGCAGCAAAGGCATACCAGAGCACGCGCCGGGAGAAGGGGAGTGGGGCGATCACGGCTCCCAACCCGAGTGCGACCAGGCAAATCGTCACATTGGCGCCGATGACGTCGCCGATGCTTATCCCCGGAGAACCGCGGAGCGAAGCGGTGACGGCGGTCGCCAGTTCCTCGGGCTCGGCGCCGGCAAGGAGCAGGGCGAGAGCGAAGACACCGACTCCGAGCTGGACGGCCGTCCTCGCGAGGTTCTCGGCGAATGCCTCAGCCCCCCAGACGATAAGAGCGACACCGCAGAGGAGAACGAAGAGCCAGAGGACTGCCACGCCGGCAAGCATAAGGACGAGCCCTGGTTGCCGCGAACGCCCCGCTACGGGGGACGCCGCCTGGCGAGAGTGGGTGGCGGTTGCTATTTCAGAAGGTCGTCTCGCAGTTGCTCGAACTCGCGCTGGCTAATGTCGCCGGAGGCGTAGCGACGGCGCGCGATCTCGAGCGCGGTCTCGCGTTGACCGGCGTTCGAAGGCTTGCGTCCGGGTGACGTTATAGCAAGGAAGATGATGGCGCCGAGGAAGAGGACCCATGAGAGTGCTCCGAAGATCATCCACCAGCCCATGCCTTCGAATGCTCCCCACATCGTGGCCTGCTCCTCTGCTGATCCAGCACCTGCTGCGATAATCGTTCGCGCCCACTCTATCGTCTAATTCCGGACGCGGATGCAGCCGGGAGCGTGCCAATGGCTCCGTTATTGGGGCGCGAAGGTGGCCGCCCGATGGGGGCGGGCCCCGTCGTGGACGAGGGCGACAGGTGCAAGGGCCAGGCGACTCCTGCTACTACGGTGGTCGTACTACCGCTATGCTTTATCCCGGAACGCTATTGGGCGCGCCCCGCGGGTTCACACTTTTCGCGTCGTCGCCGTGCTCGATGGAGGTGCAGTCTGATACACGAAGACGCTGCCGCAACGGGTGGCGAAGACTCGCCCAGATCGTCCGTCGGCGAGCTGGAAGCATCGGTCCTCGAAGCCCTCTGGCGAGACGGCGAACTCTCGACGCCGGCGATGTATGAGACGGTGGGGAAACCGCGCCAGCTCGCGTATACGACCATCCTGACGGTGCTGCAGCGCCTCTATCGCAAGGGACTCGTGAAGCGCGAAGAGCGGGGCAGGTCTCACCTGTATTCCCCGGCGATGAGCCGCGAGCAGTTCGCAGCGCTCCGGGGGCAATCGCTCGCCGGGGCGTTCAATGGTCTGGGTGCAGCTGGAGTATCCGCATTCCTGGCGGAGGCGACACGCCTCGACCCGGAACTGGTCGCGCAGTTGCGGCGAGAGATCGAGCGTGAGCGATGACGTTTTCGAGCCGATTGCTCCTCCTCGCACTCGCTTTCGTCGTGCCGGTCGCGCCCTTTGTCACGCTCCAGGCCCTGTACGCTCACCTGGGGTCGGTTGGGCGAATTGACTGGGCAGAGTGTCTGGGGAGCTCGGGCGTGGTGGCCCTGATGCTTATTGGCCTCGTCAGCCTCATCCCGGCTGCGGGGCTTCCGCGCGCCGCCTTCCGCTGGTGGGTAAGCAATCGCCAGGTGACCAGGCTGCTGCGAGTGGCGCGCCCCGCTGAATTGGCCGGGGTGCCGTGCTTCCGTGTTTGCGGAGACGATGTCGCGCTATTCACCGCCCGGATGTGGAAGCCAGTCATTGTCGTATCTGATGGGGCGGTCGCGTCGCTATCTGAGGAGCAGATGACCGCCGGTCTGCTCCACGAGCTGGCGCACCAGCGCAAGCGCGATGTGCTCTGGCGATCGCTCCTGGTGGCCGTCACAGACGCTTTCGGTTTCGTTCCCGGTACCCGGAAGATGGTTGCTGCGGCGATGCTCCGGTCGGAATGTGCGGCCGACGATGAGGCTGTGCGCCGCGGTGCCGGGCGGCGCGCTCTCTTCGACGCGATTGTCTCGGCAGCGAACTCACCGACAGTTCCATGCGCGGCCGGGCTGGCGGATTCCGCTGTAGCGTTTCGCCTCCAGCGGATTGCGACCCCGGCGCTGGAACTCCCCCGGGACCCGTTTCTTGGTCTCACACTCCGGCTCGCGTTGCTCGCCGCGCTGCCGTTGGCCGGCCGCCTTCTCTTCATCGCCGGAATGGTCTGCACGGCGCATTTCTAGGCGCAGCGGTATCCAGCACAGCCTGACACTCCCGGCGCCGTTGGCCGACCGCGGTTCTCGGCATCCGCTACATGCGGTGGGACATCGGCATCGTGAAGAGATAGAAATTCAGCGAAGCGAACGCGACCAGCACGGCGAAGTGTGGCAGTGCCTCTCGGAGCCGCCCGGTGGATTGCCCGGAACGCTGCGTAATCTTCCACGCGGTCAGAACCGATCCAATCACCCCAAACCCGAGCAGCCCGAACTGAAGTATCTGAATCGTCGACGTCGAGACTACCCCGGTTGGACCCGTTTCGTAGATGCCCACGATGCCGGCGAGGTTGTAGATGATGGAATGCCCCTCCGCCAACAGGTGAAAGAGGTTGTGGGCGAGGTGTGCAGCCAGATCGAGCGGGATGACGGCGTAGCCGAAGCGGGCGAAGTTATCGAAGAGTTTCTCGCGACGGGCCCCGGCACTCATCGCTGAGGCGGCTGCAACAAGCCCGAAAGGGAGTCCCATCGCGGCCACGAACACGACGGTGAAGGCTGCGATCCGGCTGCCGAACAACCAGCCGGTGAGGTTCTCCATCAGCGGCTCCCAGAAGGAGAGCATGGTGATGTTCTGCACGAGGACGATACCCACGATGACGACCGCCAGGAACGCCTCCGAGAGTTTCGGGCGACGGAGGAACCACAACTCGCTCGTCGGTTTCCTTAGCGTGAGCCGCAGAGAACCGTTGGGGCAGGTCTTAATGCAGTTCGCACAGAAGTTGCAGTTCGCCATCGAAGCCATTGCCCGGGGAACCTCGAAGACGGGGCAGCCCGCGACTTCCCCGTCACCCTTGTAGCAGACCTGGTCCTTGCACGTGGCGCAGATTTCCGGGGTCGCCAGGAGCTGAACGCTCGATGTCCGGGAATAGTTGCCCGAGAGCCCGCCCAGGAAGCAGAGGTAGCGGCACCACGCGCGCCGCTCGTACACCACCGCGGTCACCAGCGACGCCGTGATCAGGAGTCCGAGCAGGTAGCCAGAGCCCCGCGGCGACTCGACGATCCCGAAGGCATGGTCCGCCCAGGTGATCAGCAGGAACGTGGCATCGATGACCCAGATGCCGTACTTCTTGAGAAACGGTGGAACCGGGCGCCCCAGGCCGGCGATCTTCTGCACGAGATCGATGAGCTTCCCAAATGGGCAGATCGCACACCAGAGACGACCGGCGGCGAACATAGCCAGCGGGATGAGGGGCCACCAGAAGACCCAGGTGAGCCCCGAGCCAACGTTCGCCGAAGCCGCACCGGGGCCCCAGAGAAGCGAGTAAACGATGTACCCGAAGACCACCAGGGTCGGGTAGGCAAGCAGGCCGGGCCACAGCCGGCTGCGCATGAAGGCGAAGACTAGGGGATTGTCGAGCAGGTCGCGCGATCGGCTCGGGTGTGTCTTGCGAACAGCGGTCACGGTATTACCTCCCTCGCCCGGCACGAGCGGTCGTTAGGCGGCGGCGACCGATGACGCCGACGAGCAGGGAGCCGACTATCAGCGTCCCCGTCGCCGCCAGGTAGATGCGGTTGGGTCCGCCATCGACGGCACTCAGGTCCTGTTCGGCGGATTGCACGGTGCCCGTCGTATCGATGATCTCGACGCGGGCGCGCCATGCGCCCGCGTTCGTCAGGTTCGCTGTGCCTCGGAGCAGGTACTCGGTCGGGAGGGACATCTCCATCCCTTCCATGCCTGGCATGTCTGTCGTTGTCCCGCCCCCGAGCACAGTCACGCGGTGCAGCCCGACGGTGAGG
>DATCGT010000085.1:0-14866 GCA_036508775.1 Tepidiformaceae bacterium
CGGGTCACAGCGCGGGCGCGAAGGTGGACACGGTCGATCCGCTCGCGGTTCTTGCTTACGGGAAGAGGGGGCCGTCGGCGTCCCCCGCAGCCGCGAGCAGCGCGCTGCTCGCCGACCCGGGTGCGGTGCTCGCACCGATGCAGAGCACGGTTGTCAGCTTCGAGATCGCAGTCGGCGATACGGTCCGCAAGGGCCAGGACGTCGCGGTTCTGAACGCCATGAAGATGGAGCACGTCCTGAAGGCACCGGTTGCGGGCGTGGTACGGAGGCTCAACGCGGCGCCCGGGGACACCGTCGTGGCGGAGCAACTGCTGGTACTGATCGAGGAGAGCGACATCGGCGGCGACCATGGTGTCGTCGAAGAGGTCATCGACCTGGACTACGTGCGGCCGGACCTTGCCGAGATCCTTGAACGGCACCGCCGGACGCTCGATGAGGCCCGCCCGGAGGCCGTCGAGAGCCGCCGCCAAACCGGGCATCGTACGGCTCGCGAGAACATCGAGGACCTGTGCGACCCGGGTACGTTCGTGGAGTACGGGCCCATCGTCCTTGCGTCCCCTCGGCCGGGAGACTCTCTCGAAGATCTCATCAGGAAGACGCCGGGCGATGGGATCCTCGTGGGGATCGGCGCCGTCAACGGCGATCAGTTTGGGGACCCCGCGAAGTGGTGCATGGTGATGTCGTATGACTACACCGTGTGGGCGGGCACGCAAGGGGGCAGGAACCACGCGAAGACCGACCGTGGCATCTACGTCGCCGAGCAGGGCAAGATGCCCGTCATCCTAATCGCTGAGGGCGGAGGCGGCCGGGCGAGCGGTGGGGCAGGCGGCGGTGGCGGCGCCGGCGGGCCGGGAACCACGGTTACCTTCGCCCACTTCGCGCGACTGAACGGACTGGTCCCGCTGGTCGGCATCACGACCGGTCGCTGCTTCGCCGGGAACGCATCGTTGCTGGGTTGTTGCGACGTCATCATCGCCACGGAGGGTTCGAACATCGGGATGGGTGGCCCGGCGATGATCGAGGGTGGTGGGCTTGGGGTGTTCGCACCCGAAGACATCGGCCCCATGGAAGTACAGGTAGCGAACGGCGTCGTTGACATCGCGGTGGCCGACGAAGCGGAAGCCATGCGCGTCGCAAAGCAGTACATGTCGTACTTCCAGGGCCCCATCTCGACCTGGGAGACGCCGGACCAGCGGAAACTGCGGCATATCATCCCGGAGAACCGTCTCCGCGTGTACGACGTGAGGGCCATCATCGAGACCCTCACCGACGCCGGCACCGTGCTCGAACTGCGTAAGGACTTCGGGGTCGGGATGATCACGTCGTTCGCGCGGATTGAGGGCCGTCCGGTCGGGATCGTCGCCAACAATCCGATGTATTACGGCGGTGCCATCACTTCCGAGGGTGCGGACAAGGCCGCCCGCTTCATGAAGCTCTGCGACGCCTTCGACATCCCGCTCGTCTTCCTGGTGGACACCCCGGGCATCATGGTGGGGCCGGAAATCGAGAAGACGGCGCTTGTCCGTCACTCCAGCCGGATGTTCGTTGTTGGTGCTGACCTCAGCGTGCCCTGCATGGCGATCATCCTGCGCAAGGCGTACGGCCTCGGTGCGATCGCGATGACGGCAGGATCCTACCGGGAGCCCTATTTCACTGTCTCGTGGCCGACAGGAGAGTTCGGCGGGATGGGCCTCGAGGGCCAGGTGAAACTCGGCTTCCGCAACCAGCTCGCCGCGATCGAGGACACGGAGGAACGCCGCCGGACCTTCGATCAGATGGTCGCGCGGGCCTATGAACGTGGCAGAGCCCTGAACGAGGCGGTCGGGTTCGGCCTTGACGACACCATCGACCCGGCCGAGTCGCGGAAGTGGGTCGCCAGCGTCCTGAGGTCGGTCCGCATACCCCCGAGGCCGCACGGGAAGAAGCGGGGCGCCATCGACACGTGGTAAAGGCCTTATTGGCCGATCGGCGCTCGATTCCTTACCGGTCGCCCGTCGGCATCTTCGGCACTGCGGCGCAGAGTGGATCTGTAGTCAGTGATCGAAGGTGGTGGATCTGTCATGGCAGTGTACCGGTTGACCAGGTACCCAAGGCAGGTCGAGCTGGACGGCGGGCAGACAGTCATGCTTCGCCCGATGGTCCAGGGAGATGTGCCTGTAGTGAGCGAGTTCTTCGCGCGCCTCCCCGAAATGGATCGGTTCTTCTTGAAGGAAGACGTTGCGTCGGCCGCCGTCGTAAGGGGCTGGGGCACGAACCTGAATTATGACCGTGCGCTTCCCCTCCTGGCGTTTGAGGGTGATCGCGTCGTGGCGGACAGCGTGCTGTTCCGTCACCGGGGCGGCTACCGCCAGCACCTCGGCGGGATCCGGGTTTCCGTGGCGCCGGAACTTGCGAGCACGAACCTCGCCTCTGTCCTCATGCGCGATCTGATTGAAATCGCGTGGGACTCTGAGCTCGAAGGAGCCGAACTCGAACTGGTGGACCAGGCGCAGGACCAGCTGATCAAAGCAGCGGAGGATCTCGGAGCCGTGAGGATTGCCACGGTCGCCCGGGCCGTCAAAGACAGCCACGGCGAACCTCGCGACCTCGTCTTCCTGAGGATTCCGCTTGGGCGTTCATGGGAATGGTGGAAGGTGTTGAACGAATTTCTCACGCCGGAGACCGCGCTGACGCCGTAGAGGCTGTGGTGCCCGAAAGGGCGGACCTTCAGCGGGTGGGGACAGTCGCGCGGCGGAGGTTGAGCGATTCACGTCCCCAGAGCAAGAACGCCGCCCCGAGGATGCTCACCGGAATCACGTTCACGAGGTGGGCGAGGATCGCGAATCCGAATGCCTGGGCTGAGCCGACTCCAAAGGGGATCAGGGAGAGCGTCGCCGCGGCGTGGAAGACGCCGACGTAGCCGGGGGACGACGGGAGCAGCATCGCGAGATTCGTGGTGCAGGTGAGCAGAACCGCGACCGCCATGGGCGCCTCGATGCCAAGGGCCCGCATCAGCAGGTAGTTAATTGCAAACGCACCGAGCCATGCGGCCCAGGACCATCCCCAGATACGAAAGACGTGGTCTCGGGCGACGAGCTGAGCCAGCCCTTCATGGAACGAGGAAGCCTCTTCGCGGAGCCTCTGGCTCCCCGGGAAACGCCGCCCCGAGCTGAGATGTGCGATTACCCTGCCCAGACGGCGGCGCAGGGCGACCGCGAGCACCGCGAGTGCGGTGAGGGTGGCGAGCCCGGCCCAGGCCCCGTGCAGCCATGGCAGGTAGTCGTTGGGGACTGGCAGGAAGGGACTGACCAGGACGAAGCAGGCGATGAGGGTGATGCTGTCGGTCGCGCGCTCGGTCAGCATCGAGGACAGAACGTGACCGAAGCGGACGCCAGGCTGCTTGATCGTCATAGTGATGCGGGCGACGTCGCCAAGGCGTGCCGGCAGGACGTTATTCAGAAGGAAGCTGATGTGGAGGATGCGGTAGAGGCGCGGGGTGGTGACCTGTGAGTCCGACGGCAAGAGGAGGCGCCAGCGAACGGTCTTTGCGATCAGTGAGACGACGAGGCAGGTGACCGCGAGAGCGATGAACTTCCAATCGGCGTCCCTGAGGACAGCGGCGGTCGTCGTCCAGTCGATGACCCGCAGAAGCAGAGCAACCGAGACGACTGTGAAGAGAAGCCCGGCGATAAAGCGGCGCATATCTCACTTCCGGGCCGATGATGGGTTTCGGCCCGGACCCTCGTAAAGCCTGACACATTTTTCGCCTTTCGTCAGCCATCGAGGCAGGCTACGCTCTTTTTCATGTCCCTCTCCTCGGTCGAAGTGCCGCTGCCGCCTGACCTCGCCGTTACCGATATTGTTGTCGGCCCCGCGTCCAGGTCGAGCAGGTTCGCTGCGGCCCTCGCTGTTGTTCAGACGGGGATGCTGCTCCTGATGACCGGGACAATCGCGACGAAGGTCTGGCAGGACGACATCTGGGTGGGCTGGGGCATAGTCGTCGTCACGGTGCTGGCATGGCTGCCCGAGTTGCGCCGGCCCCGGGCCCGGCGCTGGTGGTTTGCCTATGTCGCGGGCATCTTCATTTACACGTTGCTGCGGTCCTACGCGGGCAAGACGTTCATTCCGATCCAGACGGGCTATGTCATCTCGGTCGACAAGGATTTGTTCCGGGGGACCCTACCGGTGCTCTGGCTGCAGGCGAGACTCTTCTCGCCGACGCACGTTTCGCCGCTCGACATGCTGGCGGTCGGTGTCCACTGGTCGTTCTTCATCGCGCCGCATGCGTGTGCGATTGCAATCTTTGTCTGGCGTCGTGAGCTCTTCCCTCGCTACGTCGCGCTGGTTGTGGGGACGATGTACCTGGGCCTGGTGCTGTTCTTCCTTGTGCCAACGACGCCGCCATGGCTGGCCTCGCAGGCGAACGACCTGCCGGGTCGGGCTTTCCGAATCATGGACTTCGTCGGCGGGCAGGTGGACCTGGATACTTACCGAACGTTCTACGCCTCACTTGCGGAACCAAACTCCGTGGCGGCCATGCCGTCGATCCACATGGGAGTCACCTTCGCGATGTATCTCTGGGCGCGTGACCATTATCCGAAAGTCGCGCCGGTCCTCCTGGTCTATTCGCTCGTCATGGGCCTGGCCCTGATCTACCTGGCAGAGCACTACGTGCTGGACCTGGCGGCTGGCGTGGCCTGCGCTTTCGTTTGCCACCTTGCCTCGCGCCGCCTCGTTCCTGCCCCGGCGACTTTCTGACTGACCGCTCGCCGGGGTGGTTGTCCTGGACTTGAGAAGTTCAGGCCCTTTTCCGAGGAGAGTAGGGAAGGTGCCGATGCTCCGCCGACTCTCTGTCAGCGACAGTGGGCAGAGCCCCCACTTCGGGGTGCTCCAGGAGACGCCGGATGCCCGCTGATGGTGCAGTCCTTTCGCAGGCAGAAATCGATGCGTTGCTCAACGCAGATGCGGGTCCAACCGAGGACGCCCTCCGCCCGAGCCCCGTCCAGGGGCGCAAGGAGACCGGCCACCGGATTAAGCCGTATGACTTCCGGCACCCGGAGAAGCTTTCGAAGGAACAGCTGCGCGGGCTGCAGATCATCCAACAGGGTGTAGCAGGGTCCCTGGCCGCGGCGTTTTCGAGCAGACTCCGGGCTCCGGTGGAATCACGACTGAGTGCGCTGGAGCGCGGTATCTACGAGGAGTACGTCACTCAGATCGGGACCTCGGCGATCGTGGTCATCATCGACATGAATCCACTCGAGGGCTACGCGGTTGCCGCGTTCGGCCTGGATGTGGCGTTTGGCATCATCGACAGGCTCCTCGGGGGCAAGGGGAAGCAGAACTCCGCGGTCTTCAACCGGGACCTCACTGACATTGAAATGGCGCTCATTCGCCACATCGGCATGGATATCGCCTCGTCGCTCGTGGAGCCGTGGCAGCGCGCGGTTGAACTCAACCCGGACGTCACCGAGCTGGCGGTTGGCCCACAGGTCATGCATGCGATTCCGCCGGCCGAGTTCGTGATCACTGCATGGTACGAGATTCGCTTTGGCCAGCAGACCGGCGGCATCTCCTTGTGCTTCCCGCTTGCCGTGCTGGAACAAATTCTTCCAAAGCTCACCGGCCAGAGCCTCTTCGATAACCGTCCCGGCCGCCCCGTCGCCGAAGAGGGGAAGGTGAAAAGCGAACAGCTCTTGCCGATGACGATTCCCATTCGGGCGATGCTGGGCACCGCCCGGATCCCGGCGCCGGACATCGCGAAGTTGAGTGCGGGCGACGTGATCGTTCTCACCTGTCAGCCAGAGGATCCCATTCGAGTGATGGTTGGGGGGGACGAGCGGTTTTCCGCCTCGCCCGGGACTCGCGGACGCCATATGGCGCTGCAGGTAAATGGAGTCATCGACAACGAAGGCTGGGTACTGCCATTTGAGGGGGAGTGAGATGGCGACCAACGGGAGACTGAATTTGACGCTGATGACGACGGACCTCCGGGTTGGGGACGCCCCGGGCTTCCACCGCATCGTGTTCCGGATCGAAAGTGACCGCCGTCCCATCGGCCAGGTCACGGTCCAGATCTCGCAGGACGCGTTCCGGAAGCTCCGCTCGCAAATCTTGCGGCTCACGAACGCACGTCCCGATGACGCTTCATTGCTGAGAGGCTGGGCGAAGTGGGCGCTCGCCGCGCGTTTGGAGTCGGGACAGCCGCCACAGCCGCTCATCACCGTCACCGCAAGCGACATCGACGACTTCGGGACGTGCGCATCCGAGGTGAGGCGGACGCTAAGAGCGAGCTGACAAAGCGCGAGCTGACAAGCGCGAGCTGACACCTATACCGTTTGTCGCCGGGAGCCTAGGATCGATCCCGATGACCACACCACGCCGTACCCGTCGCCGTAATGTTCCCGCCGCGAGTCTCCCCCGCCCGGCCACCGGCGGCATGGAGGAAGGGCTGGATGCGCGGCGCGCGTCCAGCATCCAGGTTGGGCATCGTGAACACCATGTGACGACCGATTATGGCTACGTCCACCGCGACCTCATTACGGTGGCCTGTGTCGGCGTTGTCGTGATCGGGTTCATCGTTGGGATGTCCTTCGTTCTTTAGCGAAGGTTCTGGTAGCAGAAGTAGACGCCCACGCCCGCGGCGACGAGCCCGTAGAGTCCGAACTGTAGCCCAAGGGTGACGACCTGGATCCCCCAGGCGATGGCGATGCCGAACACCGCTAGCCCGGCGACGACCGGGCCGCGCTTTCGGCCGGTGGCAAGCTCCATGATTCGTGTGAAGACGTAGCCAAGGCCGGCGCCGATGAAGATCGACAGGAAGCCGACCGTGAAGGGGACGAGCACCAGGCGCCAGATCAGCCCCATCGCGACGCCGCCGATGACGCTCGCGGCGGCCGCACGGAATATCTGCATCTGATCGAGGGTGTAGACGGGCGACTTCACGATGCGCGCGCAATCGCGGCAACGGGCGCCGACCGGCGTTTGGACGAGGCACCGGGGACAGATCGGCGTGTCACAGCGGCTGCAGCGGAGGGCCGTCTCGACCTCCGGGTCGCGCGGACAGGGGACGATGCGGGCAACGGCCCTCGCTGGCGCGGTCACTGGCGCCGCGGGGTTCCCCGGGCTGACCGCGGTCGCCGCTGTGCCTGTGGACGGGGCTCGGGTGAGATCGTATTCGGCCCGGCGGACGGGATCGCTGAGAATGGCGAATGCCTGGTCGAGCAGCTGCTGACGCTCGGCCGCGCCGGGAGAGCTGTCGACATCGGGGTGATGTTTCTCCGACAGCCGCTCGTAGGCCGCTCGTATTACTTCCGGCTCCGCCTTCGGGGAGACCTGGAGGATTTCGTACCAGTCGGAAGCCATGTGTGGAACCTATCGTACCAAGGTTGAGCGGTCCGTTCCCCGGGCCCCGCGCGGCAGAGGTTAACCCGGTGGACAGCGCATGATCGTGCGCTTAACCATCCGTCCCGACGAGGGCGAAGGTGATGGACCCGTCGGCCGCGAGCTTGCCGTCGACGGTGGCGCGGACCTTGCCTTTGCCGATGGGGCCGCGGATCTTTTCGAGGGTGAATTCGAGCAGCAGCTGGTCTCCGGGGACGACGGGGCGGCGGAAGCGCATGTTCTCGATCCCGCCAAACATGGGGATCTTGCCGGCCGCGTCGGTGTCCTTCAGGAGAGTCACGGCGGCCACCTGGGCCATTGCCTCAACGATGAGGACCCCCGGCATTACTTTGTGGCCGGGGAAGTGGCCCTGGAAGAACCATTCGTTGGCGGTGACGTTCTTGATCCCCACACCGTGCTTGCCGGTCTCGATCTCAACCATCCGGTCGACGAGGAGAAAGGGGTAGCGGTGGGGGATGATTGCTTCAATCTGATCGGCTTCGAGCATCAGGAGTTCCCTTTCAGGCCGGTATCCACGCCCCGGTGTTCAAGATATGCGACGAACCTGTGGACTTCTTCGTCGGGGAAGGGGATGTCGCCCATCTCGCGGTCGTCCGGGTTGCCGAGGCCGTGGTAGTCGCTTCCGCCGGATGTCGCGACCCCAAGGCGGTCCGCGAGTTCGCGGTGCAAAGTGACGGTCGGGGCGTCGTAATGCTTGTAGTACGTCTCGACGCCGTCGGCGCCCCAGGCTGCGAGCTGTTCCACAACGGTCGGGTAGTCATCGCTGATGAAGACGGGATGCGCGACGAAGACGAGGCCGCCGTTGTCGTGCACTGTCTTGATGGATTCTTCAGGGGATTGCTTCGGACGTTCTACATCCGCGACCTTGCCGTTTCCGAGCCAACGATCGAACGCCTCCTGCACGGAGGTGATATGGCCCCGCTCCAGGAGGGCGAGCGCCACGTGCGGACGTCCGACGGTGGCATCGCCCGCGATTTCGAGGACGCGGGAAAGTTCGATGGGGGCGCCGACTTCTTTCAGGATCTCTACGATCCGGATGACTCGGCCGATTCGGCCTTCGCGCATGGTCCGGAGAAATTCCTGAAGGTGGCGGGAGCCTATGTCCATACCGAAGGCGAGGAGGTGGACATCCGATTTCCCGAAGTCAGTGCTGAGTTCGAGTCCCGGCACCAGGCGGAGTCCCAGCCTGTCGGCGGCGTCACGGGCTTCGGCCAGCCCTTCGGTCGAGTCGTGGTCGGTCAGGGAGAGGCTGCGAATGCCCTTCGCGGCGGCAGTCTCCATGAGCCACGTCGGGGTGTGAACGCCGTCTGAAGCCGTGCTATGCAGGTGGAAGTCGCCGATTGCCATCAGTCCATCACCCTATCGCAACGTGATATGCCGGTCGCGTGCCCCGTCTCGTCATCGATTTCGACCACGAGACCGTTGAGGACAGCGACACCCTTCGCCGGGGGAAGCCGCGTTGGCATCTGGGTCAGGAAGCGCTGCAAGACGGCTTCGATCTCATCCCCGATGACTGAGTCACGGGGCCCGCACATGCCCGCGTCCGTACAATACGCGGTCCCGCGCCTAAGGAGCCGGGCGTCGGCCGTGGGAACGTGGGTGTGGGTGCCGATGACGGCGGTCACTCGTCCGTCCAGGTACCAGCCGAGCGCTGTCTTCTCGCTCGTCGCTTCCGCGTGGATGTCGACGATGATGAACTGGCCGGCCGGGATCCCCGCCAGTGCGCCATCAACCGCGCGAAATGGATCGTCGTACTCGGAGCCGCCCATGAAGGCGCGTCCGATGAGGTTGACGAGCGTTACCTGTCCGGCCGTGGCAACACCGTGACCGGGGGCACCGGGGGGGTAGTTCAGAGGGCGTGTGATGCCCGGTGTCTGGTCCAGGTAGTCGTAGACCTCGCGCTGCTGGAAGGTGTGGTTACCACCACTGATGAGGTCAACCCCACAGGAGAAGAGTTCGTCGGCGGCGCGGGGGGTGATGCCGCGTCCCCCGGTGATGTTTTCGCCGTTGGCGATCACGCAGTCCAGGGCAAGTTCGCGGCGCAGTTGGGGGACAGCCTTGACCACGGCGTCCTGGCCAGTGTTGCCAACGATGTCCCCGAGGAAGAGTAGCCGCACGAGGTTACCGCGCGTATTCGGTCGAGCGAGTTTCGCGGACCACGGTGACCTTGATCTGTCCCGGGTATTCCATCGTCTCTTCGATCTGCTTGCTGACGTCGCGGGCGATTCGCATCGCCTCGAGGTCATCGACCTGTTCCGGCTTGACGATGATGCGGATCTCTCGCCCGGCCTGGATGGCGAAGGCGGACTCGACGCCCTTGAAGCTCTTAGCGATGCCTTCGAGCGTTTCGAGGCGCTTGATGTAGTTCTCGAGCGATTCGCGCCGGGCACCGGGGCGTCCGCCGCTGATCGCGTCGGACATCATGACGATCACGGCTTCGACGCTCTTGGCCTCGACCTCTTCGTGATGCGCCTCGATGCAGTTGGCGACTGATTCCCTGAGCTTGTAGCGACGGGCGATCGCCGCGCCGAGGAGGGCGTGCGTCCCTTCCACTTCGTGGTCGACAGCCTTGCCCAGGTCATGGAGGAAGCCGCCCGTGCGGGCGATATCGACGTCGGCACCGATCTCAGCGGCGATCATGGCGGCAATGTGCGCGGTTTCGATGCTGTGGCGCATGACGTTCTGGCCGTAGCTGGTGCGGTAGCGGAGGCGGCCGAACACCTTGAGCACTTCGGGGTGGAGGTTGAGGACGCCGGCCTCGATGGCGGCCGTCTCAGCGGCCTCCTGCATGGTCGTCTCAACGTCGCGGCGGGCCTTGGCAACCGCCTCTTCGATCCGGGTCGGGTGGATGCGGCCATCGTGGACCAGCGAGCTCAGGGCGACGCGGGCAATTTCGCGCCGGACCGGGTCGAACGCACTCACGGTGACGGCGTCGGGGGTGTCGTCGATGATCAAGTCGACGCCGGTTGCGGCTTCGATGGCGCGGATGTTGCGGCCCTCGCGGCCGATGATCCGCCCCTTCATGTCGTCGCTTGGGATCGCCACGACCGAAACGGTCGATTCGGCGGTCACCTCAGAGGTGTAACGCTGGATCGCGGTGGCGAGGATCTTCCGGGCGCGCATGCCCGCGGTTGCCTCGGTCTCTTTCTCGATTTCACGAACCTTGCGACTGGCTTCGTCGCGAATCTCGACCTCGACCGCTGCGAGCAATTGTTCGCGAGCTTCGTCGGCGGTGAGGCTGGCGATTCGCTCGATCTCAGTGATCTGCTTCCGCCGCAGTTCTTCTGCCTCCGCCCGGAGCTGCTCGATGGAGGTTTCGCGCAGGCGAACATCCTGCTCGCGGCGATCGAGGCTCTCGACCTTGCGGTCCAGGTTCTCTTCTTTTTGGGCGAAGCGCTGTTCTGCCCGGGCGGCTTCCGTCCGGCGCTCGCGCATCTCTGCTTCGAGTTCGTTGCGGAGCTGGAGAGTTTCCTCCTTGGCTGCGAGAAGGAGATCTTTCTGCTTTGATTCGGCCTCAGCGAGGATGCGGGCGGCCTGCTCCTGCGCCTGCAGAAGAGAAGTGCCATCCGTTCGCCGGCGCAGGGTGTATGCCGCGCCAGCACCAATGAACAAACTCGCCAGGCCGACGATAACGACAATTATCGCCGACATTCAGGTACTCCGGGTGTATCCACAGAGGTGAAATTGATCTCAGGTCTCAATCCGGACTAAAGGCGAATTGAGCACATTCGATGGTACTCTTCGCGGCTTCGGATGGTCAAAGTAAGGTGCGGTTCAGTCGCCCGGATTCGCCTCGCCCGTGGCCTCATTCCAGGCGGTCCGCGTGGCCGTCAGCGCGGTCCCATAGTCAAACCCGCGGCGCTGGAGGAAGCCGCCAACTTTGGCGCGGAACGTTTCCCAATCCGCCAGTGCGGAGCCGCGTGCCCGCGACCGCGCGAGTGCCAGGGCTGATTCGCTGTCATCGAGGTCTTGGGTCGCGGCCGCGACCCATTCGGAGGCGATGCCCTTCGCGGCCAGTTCTGACCGGAGGAGGCGGCGTCCCCGGGGTGCGGATGCCCGCCGGTCGGACACCCAGGCCTGTGCGAACGCCTCATCGTTCAGCAGCCCGACTCGCCCGAGGCGTTCCATCTCGGCGTCGATGTCGGCGGGCGGGACCTGGCGCATGGCCAGCCGCCGGCGCAGTTCAGCCTCGCTGCGCGCCCTCACAGAAAGGAGCCGGAGGGCGATGTTGTGGGCGTTGTTGCGACGTTCGGCTTCGGCCAACGCGGCAAGGAGCACGGCGCTCACCAGGTCCCCGGGGTGGACACCGACCAGCGTGCAGGCTTCGTCGCTGAAGGTGAGTTCAGTCCCGTCGGCGAGGGCGATGACCCGCCGACGTCCGTGTGCGACGGAGCGCACTTCGATAACGACGGGGGCGGACTGGTCGTCCACGGCCGGGCTACTTCGCGGCGCCTGCCCCGACGGGCTGGGGCTCAACAACCGCCGCGGGCGCGAGCGCCTTTGGCTGGACCGGCAGGCCGGCGTCGCGACGGATCTCCGCTTCGATCTCGTCTCGGAGTGTCAGATTCTCCTCGAGAAACTGCTTCGCATTTTCCCGGCCCTGGCCGATGCGAAGGTCGCCGTAGCTGTAGAACGCGCCGCTCTTGTTGAGGATGCCGCGCTCGGCGCCGAGGTCGACAATGTCGCCGCTGCGGCTGATGCCGCGAGGCGTTGTGAACATAATGTCGAACTCGGCCTGGCGGAACGGTGCCGCCACCTTGTTCTTGACGATCTTGGTCCGGACGCGGCGGCCGACGACTTCGGTGCCCTTCTTGATGGACTCTACCCCGCGAATCTCGATGCGGACGGAGGAGTAGAACTTGAGGGCGCGCCCGCCGGGGGTGACCTCGGGGTTGCCGAAGACGATCCCGATTTTCTCGCGGAGCTGGTTGATGAAGATCACCGCGGTGCTGGTGCGGGCGATGCTCGAGGTGAGTTTGCGCAGCGCCTGTGACATCAGGCGCGCCTGGAGGCCGACGTGGGCGTCGCCCATCTCGCCCTCGATTTCGGCGCGTGGGACGAGGGCTGCGACCGAGTCCACAACGATGACGTCGACGGCGTTGGAGCGGACGAGGGCTTCGCAGATTTCGAGTGCCTGCTCGCCGGTGTCCGGCTGGCTGACGAGGAGTTCTTCGAGTTTGAGGCCGAGGTCGCGGGCATAGCCGGGGTCCATCGCGTGCTCAACGTCGATGTAGGCGGCAGTGCCGCCGGCGCGCTGAGCCTCGGCCATGATGTGCAGGGCGAGCGTGCTCTTACCCGCGGACTCGGGGCCGTAGATCTCGGTCACGCGACCCCGGGGGATGCCACCAATTCCGAGCGCGATGTCGAGGGCGAGCGATCCCGAGGGAATAACCTCAACAGGAACGAGTGCGGAAGCCTCGCCAAGGCGCATTACAGCGCCACGTCCGTGCTGCTTTTCGATCTGGCTGAGAGCGAGCTCAAGGGCTCGTGCGCGATCCTGGTCTGCCATATGTCACCGCCGCCAAAGAACTGTTTAGGCACCTTCATCATATCACCGACGAAGAGGCCGTCCGGGGCATACTAGCACGAGTGCAAACAAATGTTCTACTCCGTGTTCTGATCGGCGTTCTCGAACTTCGAGGGGTCCGGGGCGTAGGCGAACATCGCTCGTGCCTCGATGGGCATCACCACAACATCGCCCCAGTTGACGGGGCTGGAGCCGTAGGCCTCGGTCGCGAGGCGGTCGTAATCGTCGACCAGTGGGTCGCCTCTTGTCGCGAACCGCGCCGTGCCATGAACCCAGATGCCAATGTCATCTCCGACTACGTGTGCGAGGCTCACGGAAGGGTTCCTTCGAACGTGCCGCGTGCGCATCGCATTCCCCGCGGTGCTGACGATGAACTGACCGTGGAGGAACCAGCCATCCAGCGGCGCGACCCTCGGTTCGCCCTTCCGGCTCACTGTGGCGAACGACACGTGCTTCACGCCCTGGAGGTAGTTGGCTACCTGCACCGCGGTCAGACGGCGTTCCCCAGTGACGATGCTCTTGAGATGCGTGCCACTCGCCGCGAAGCTGCGGTCGAGCAGGTCCTGGAGCGCCGTCAGTTCAGCGTCCGTTTCGAGCATGCGATCCTCCACAACAGGAAGTGCGTCCAACTTAGCGCGAGAGCGTGACTCCCGGTGACGTTAACCTTCACGCATGCGACTCGCCGTGCGTGTCACCCCCCGTTCTACTCGAGATGTGGTTGAAGGCTTTGACGCGGAGGGACTCCTGCGGGTCCGGGTTACGGCGGCGCCGGCTGACGGTGCCGCGAATGCTGCCGTCGCGCGGCTCCTGGCGAAGGCGCTCGGGTTGCCCGGCAGGGACGTCGTTCTCGTGACCGGTACGACGGCGCGTCAGAAGCTGTTCGATGTGCCGCTCGACGATGCTGAAATCCGGCGTCGGCTGGCGCAGGTTTAATATTGCATTCCGCGCATTCAACCAGGCCCGGAATTGCTTGCGGGTCGAGGGTTCGATCTCTATCATCCGGCGACGGTAAGCACACACTACCTGTTCCCGGCAGGAGGTTTCTTCGTGGCATCTGGACCACTCGTTGGCATCAGGGTTCTCGAGTTCACGCAGGTTATCGCAGGCCCGTTTGCCTGCCAGAACCTCGCGGATATGGGCGCCGAAGTCATCAAAGTCGAGCCTCCCGAAGGCGAACCGTGGCGGCAGTTCGCCCAGTTCATGCCCGGTGAGGCCAAGTATTTCCAGTCGCTGAACCGGGGCAAGAAGTCGCTGGTACTGAGCCTGCAGGACCCGGCGGCGCAGGAAGTTGTTCGCACGCTGATGCCGACCATCGACGTTGTCGTGGTGAACTACCGGCCTGACGTTCCGAAGCGCCTTGGTATCGACTACGAAACGCTCAGCGCCGTCAGGCCAGACCTCATCTACGTTGACAACACCGCTTTCGGGCGAAAGGGCCCCTGGGCGCACCGTCCCGGCTACGATGTCGTGGTCCAGGCCGCATCGGGCCTGATGGCCGCTGAGGGCAAGGTCGCGGGCGATGGCCCGGACGTGATTCGTTCGGTGCCGATTGCGGACTACGGCACCGGCGTGACGATTGCCTGGGGCGTGTGTGCGGCGCTGTATCACCGCGAGCGCACGGGCAAAGGTCAGTTCATCCAGTCGACACTCCTCAAGACAGCGCTAGCGTTCCAGGGCAGTGTCGCTTTCGACCTGCCGATTGCGGATGAGCGTGTGCACATGCGGATGGACCGCGTTCACGCCGCCCAGGAGCGAGGAGCTACCTACCCTGAGCTGGCGGAAGCCTACAAGCCGCTGATGGGCGGGAATATTTACTACCGCGCCTACGCCACTGCCGACGGTGCGCTTTCGGTGGGGGCCCTGTCGCCGTCGCTCTGGGCGAAGGTGAGGAAGGCGATCGGGACAGACTACCTCGGGATGCAAGACCCCGAGTTCGACCCGCTCAATCCTGAATGGGTC
>DATCGT010000086.1:0-3403 GCA_036508775.1 Tepidiformaceae bacterium
CGCGCTTCCGCCGGAGACTCGCGAGGAGCGCGCTGCTCGGGCCAAGGTCGTGATCAGCACCCAGTTCAACAGCAAGCAGCAGGTCTTCCTCGACTTCGTGCTCTCGCACTACGTGCGCGTCGGCGTGCAGGAGCTCGACCAGGAGAAGCTCACGCCCTTGCTGCGGCTGAAGTACCACAACTCCATCGCGGACGCGTTGGTCGATCTGGGCAGAGCGGCGGACATCGGACGGGTGTTCGCCGGCTTCCAGAAGTACCTGTATCAGCCGCAGGCTGCGGCATGACGTGGCAGCCAGCGAGATGGCCAGACCGCGCAGCCAAAACAAGCTGACTACGCTGTCTCCGCCGCATGCATGCGCGTGCAGCCGAGATGCCTGTGACCGACTCCGCTGAGCTGTGGGAAAGCACGTTGGGTCTCGCCCGGAGAAGCTTCTCCGAATTACGCCGCGGCTCCGTCCGGGGAAGCAACCATCGTCTCGAAGAGAAGCCGGAGTGCTCGTCGGGCTACAGTACGGACATCACTGGGGTCGTAGTCATCGTCGACCTCGTGATGGACTTCGCTAACCTCGCTGTTCAGATACCTCAGTTCGTCGAGGATCTCGCCACCGACGGCGCCCTTGTCGGCCAGATGATCGAGCATGGAACCGAGAGTGAACGCATCGAAGTCGGAGAGGTAGGCGCGATAGCGCCTACGAATCTCGGTCTCGACCACCGTTCGAGTGTCCCCAAGCATGTTCCTGGCGGTTGCGCTGCACGGGTTGCCGTCGACGAACGACTGCATTTGCTCCAGGAGTCGGTCGTACTCCGTTGAGGCTAAGTTGCTCTCGCTAAGCGGCTCAAGGGCACTCGCGCTTCCCGTGCGGACACATTCCAAGCACACTGTCTGTACGCCTCGAAGCCGCCTGTATGTCTGGGCCAAGAAGCTCTTGTAGTGCGATAGAAGGATGACCTGGCGCACTTCCTTGATGAGCCGAACAAGCTGTCTCACAGTCTCGCGGCGCCTGTCTTCATCGAGACTGGTCACCGGGTCATCCAATACGACAATACAGTTGCCCTTGTCGGTATCGTGATCCAGCGTCGCAATGAAGATCGCCAGGGCGAGGCTCCGCCGATCCCCGTCGCTGAGGGTGAAAGGAACGCGCGCGCCATCGACGCGCTGGCCTCGATAGACCAAGCCAATTCCGTACACTGGGTCTGTGCCAGCCTTGTTCTTCTCGTAGGCCACATGGAAGTCGTTCACCGTGAGGTCGCCGAGCAATTCGTTGACGCGGTCGAAATACTGGCTCACGAACGCTTCTTGTTCTGAGAGTACTGCTCCCTTCAAGACTGGAATCTCTCCCTTGAGTTCGTCGAGCCGGTGCAGAAACACGGCGTGAGCCTCAAGGTCTGCGTTCCATTCAATGCGCTTCTGATCGAGGCGTTGGTCAGACAGCTCTGCCTCCAAACCTTGGAGGGCCGCTCCGGTATCCGCGGTCGCCGACCCCCGCGTCTTCTCTATGAGCGCCTGCACGGTGCTGCGTGTCGCCTCGTAGGCCGCAAGGGCATTTCGCAGATCGCGGTCCGCCGTCTCGCATGCCTCCAACGACGTGGCCATTGCTGTCCAGTCCTCGGACGGGTTGGCGTCGACTATCTGTCTGGCCTCACCGACCGCCTTCAGCACGCTCTCGCTCTCTCGCCTTGAGGCTTGGGCCGCGTCAAGGAGAGTGACGCCATGAGTGATCAGAAGATCGACCGCCGCCGAGTCAACGTCCGCCAAGAAGGGTCGAAGTGCGCCCGCGACTTTGGTGTTCGCGTTGACCGTTGCTGCAAGTCGCTCGATCTCGGCGAGTACTGCCTGCGCCGAGTCATCTGCTGCGTCGAGGTCCGACGTGGCGCTCTGAAGATAGTCAGCCACAGACTCATCGAAAAGCGACGCATACGCAGTCAGAAGCTCGGCGGCCGGGGCCAGACTCTGCGCGCAGAATGGGCAGTCCTGATTCGCAGCTGGGGCGGACACGCGCTGCCATCCCGTCCTCAGCCAGTGGAGCGCGGCTCCACTCTCGTCGGAAGCCAGGCCGGGCACGTGATGCCGGATGTACTCGATGGCCCCGGCATCGGGAATGGGACGCGCCCGGCGACCCGCCGCGACCATCTTCTCCACGCATGCCAGGGTGGAGCACTGAGCGATCGCCGTCTGCAAGTCACTGAGGGCAATCACGGTCGCAGTATGCTGAGCCACCTTGCGCAAGGCGCCAATCTTGGATTCGAGCTCTGACGCCGCGATTTCAGCAGTCTCTTTCGTGGAGGAGGGCGGGCGCATCAGCTCATGTAGCTCGACCGACAATCCCGCAGCAGCGACTCTCTTGACTAGGGACGCCTCTGATGCGCGGAGCGTCTCGATGAGGCCTGCTCTCTCCTCCTGGGCGGCCTTCAGAGCCTGCTCCGCGGAAACCGCCCGCTCGCCAAGGATGAGCTGCGTTAGCGCTTGACGGTTCTTGTGCTCATGTCGAATCCCCGTGAACACGTTCGCGTCAATGAATGTGGTGTCGAAGACCCGAATTCGGTAGGGTGCCGGACTCCCCGTCCAGGCTCCACAGTCGTAAGTGACAACAGTCTCCGACCCACCGTCTACTGGGGAGAAAGACATCTCGGCAAACTGGCGGGAGGCGTTGGTCCCGTCCTCGCGGATCTCGAACCTAAGCTTGAGAACCTCGTCGTCTCGAACCCCGACGCATCTCAGAACGTCGGCGATGGTCGACTTTCCCGTGCCGTTGCGACCATAGATCAGGGACACCTGGGCAAGCTGCTGGTGTTGACAGTCGAGCCTGCCAACGCCAGCAATTCGACTGATTCGGACGAGCAATGCGTCCCCCCGCTGCTGCCTGGTCGTGATTGTGGCTTCCTAGATCACCGTGCGACGATCTCTGTGTCGGAGGATACCTTGACCATCCAACAAATGCAGGTGCCTGCATCCGGGATGTCTGCCCCACGGCACCAGTCTGAGCTCTGTTCCTTGCCTGCGAGACAAAGCGGCTCGTAGTTTAGTGACCACTAACTTATGGTACACTGGTCACCATGAAAGCTACGACACGCATCAGCAAGGACGAACGGCGGCGCGAGATCGTCGAGGCCGCCGTTCGTGAGTTCGCCGTCGGCGGTCTGCACGGTACGCCGGTGGACCGAATCGCGAAGAGCGTCGGCGTCTCGCAGCCCTACCTCTTCCAGCTCTTCGGCACCAAGAAGGAGCTCTTCCTCGCCGCCGTACGGCGCTCCTTCGAGCGCACCGTGGCGACGTTCAGGACGGCGGCGGCCGAGGCGGGCGAAGACGCCGGCACCGAGGCCGTGCTCATGGAGATGGGGCTCGCGTACCACCGTCTGCTCGACGATCGCAGGCTCCTGCTCATGCAGATGCAGGCCTACGCGGC
>DATCGT010000087.1:0-2305 GCA_036508775.1 Tepidiformaceae bacterium
CCCTCATCTTCTCTCCGCTCTCGAGCGACCTTGGCGTCCTCAAGCAGATCGTTGCGCCTCATTCGGCCCTGTGGGGGTTGACCGGGGTCGCGGCGCATCTGGTCAGCGGATGGGACCCCCTGCCGTCTCCCAGCTACATGACGTCGTTCTCGGTGTACCCGTGGATCCTTGTGACCTTGGTGTCGGGCTTCGTGTGCGCAGCAGCCTTCGTCGCCTCCTATCGGCTCGCCGTGGAGATGAGATCGCTGCGGTCCGGATGGCGCCTCCGTGATGTGGTGCCGGTCGACATCTCGCGGCTTGCTTTCGCGGCATCTGTAGCAGGCGTGTTGGTGTTCTTCGGAGTGACCCAGTTCGGGCTGCTGAAGACCACTACGGAATTCAGGTACAACCTGCTGGGGTGGCTCAGCGCTGACGTTTGCCTGGTCTTTCTCCTCGCGTCGGGCTGGCTCTCGCGGAAGCGGCTGGCGCTCCTGTTGGGCGTGGGCGTGACGATGAGCGCATTCATCTTGATCATCGGTCAGATGACGTTGTTCTACTCGCCTTACTGGATTCAGTGCAGGTGAACCGCGCCATGAAATGAGAACCGCTTGGGACCGTGCTCAAGGTCGCCCGAGACCAAACGCGCTCGTCCCCAACGTGGCCCGGCCGGTGCACGGCTTAACGCGGGCCCCCGGCTCGCGTCCCGGATCTCCCGAGAGCCGATCGACATTTCGGCGTTCACGCTGCCTGTCATCCTGCACATCGACGATGAGAACCCGCTCGTCGTCGCGCTCCGCGGCGCGGACCGGATCCGGTTCCTCGATTGTCGGTTCGCGTGGACGAGGCGCTGCTGGAGCCCCGGCCATCCTTGAGTTAGCCAGGAAGGTCGCAAAGAACCGGCCGGGGATCGCGGCAATCCTCGTCCACGGTGTGTCCAACGCCCGGGTCGAGACGGTCAACACGCAAGCCGGTTGCTCACCCGGATCGCCTTTGGGTTCCACTCAGCCCAGGCGCTCATCGTGCCCGCCTTGCTCGGCGTCGGCGGCCCCGTGCCCGCCAATGCCGGACCGCTGAATGCCCTCGGACAAGTCAGAAGAGCCCGGAAAGAAAATGCGAGGACGTGTCAGCGGAGTGGCCGCGATGTCCGCCGCGGAAGCTGAAGTACTTGTGGCCGAGGTAGCTGCAGGCGAACACGACCCCGATGAAGAGTGCCTGATCCACGTAGATGGTGAACGGCAGCGCCTTGATGGCGACAGGAAGCAGCGCCAGGTTCGCGACGAGCGCCACGACATATACGAGCGAGAAGCGCGGAAGCTCCCTGAGCACCGGATCCCGGCTGCGGAAGACGATGTAGCGGTATCCAACATAGGCGTTCAGCACGTTGATCGGCCAGGCCAGCAGCAGTACCACGAGGTAGGGAAGGTAGTCTCCGAGCACGTACTGCATGAGCGCCCAAACGCCGTAACCAAAGACCGTGTTCCATCCACCGACCACGAGGTAGAGCAGCTGCTCCCGGCGGCGGAAGTAGAACCGGACCGGCCGCCCGAGAGTGGGATGATCTCGCAGCCCATCGAGGTGCTTCTCGAATCTGTTCGATGTCCTGGACGCCGTCGGCTGCATGCGCGCAATGCTACTCTCCGGCGTCGTCACCCCGATCGACTGGCCGCGCTACCGCGCGATCATCGCGAAGGCCGACAGCAGGTACCTGGCGCTCGTTCCGGGTGCCATCGCCGACCTGGTGTCCTCGGCCGAGGTCCGCAGGACGTGGCAGTTCATCAAGGTGAACGGGGAGGCGATGGTGACATCGGCCCCGCAGTGGAAGCGGCTCAAGGAGGAGCTGGCGGCGAAGGTGCCGCGTGGACTCTGCCCACGAAGGCACAGGTTCACGACTTGCTGGACCGTTGTGCCCGCGCGAGGAAGTCAGTGATCCGCGCCTCGACGAAGGATCGAACCCTTAGATCCCCGATCCTCGTCGCCCAGTCATCGAGCACCCCGGGTTGGAAACCGGTCGGCAGCTCGATCTCGGTGAGATGGCTGAACCGCTGTCCGCGCGCGCGCGCCAGGTAGAGCGTGTCGCAGACGGCCTTCTCGGCGGTCGCGATGCGCTCCCCATCCCGTTCTGTCGGACCTCGCGCCCCCACAGGGCGTCGACCTTCTGGGTGATCGCGGCCCGGGACTACACCTAGGTGGGTGGTGTTTTTCGCGGGCGGGTGAAACCAGCGGCAGACACCCGCGGTCCGCTCCGCCCGCGACCTGATCGGTGCACGAGCGCCCGGCAGGGCGGCGCAGGCGCAGCTACGATTCTCTGGGCGGAACGCTCGAAATC
>DATCGT010000088.1:0-16878 GCA_036508775.1 Tepidiformaceae bacterium
GGACGGCAGCCTCAGCCACGGGCCCGACGCAATCGTCGACGAAGAACACTTCGCGACCCAGGAGGTTCCCCAGTCGGCCCGCCACCGGGGCGAGCGAAAAAGCGGGATCGACGCCTTTCGGCCTGCCCAGGTGAGAACAAACGATCACTTTCGCCCCGTGATCCAGCAGGTACTTGAGGGTTGGCAGCGACTCACGGATTCGGGTGTCATCGGTGACGACACCGTTCTCCATCGGGACGTTGAGGTCCGCGCGCAGTAGGACGCGTTTCCCGCTCACCTCGATGTCCCGGACCGTCTTTTTGCCAATGCCTTGTTCGGTCATGCTTCCGCTCCTTTTGCGATCCCGCGGCGTTCGACGTCGGTGAGCTTGGCAACCCGCCGCGCGTGCCGCCCACCTTCGAAGGTGTTCTTGAGGAAGGCCTCGAGAATGTCGTCGGCCACTCCCTGTCCGATCTCCCAAGCCCCGAGGGCCAGGACGTTGGCATCAACGTGCTGGCGGGCCCGGGCGGCGCCCCAGCTGCTGTGACAGAGCGCACAGCGGATGCCAGGGACCTTGTTCGCGGTGATGCTGATTCCGACCCCGTTGCTGCAGATGACAACCCCGAGGGCCGCTTCTCCGGCGACGACAGCTTTCGCCACCGCCTCGCCGAAGTCGGGATAGTCGACGCTTTCGGGACCGTGCGTCCCGAGATCGATTACTTCATGGCCCAGTTGCCGGGCGGTCTCGAGCAGGTGTGCCTTCAGTTCGAAGCCTGCGTGGTCGGATCCGAATGCGACCCTCACTGGCGCACACTCCTGATGACCGGGATGTCGGTGATTCCCAGTATACGAGCCACCGTTTGGCGGTCGATTGCACCCTCGCGGAGTATGACCGTGGCGGCGCCGGAGCAGTCGATCACCGTTGAGTCGACGCCGGCCATAGTCGGCCCGTCGTCCAGGGCTATGGCACAAGACTCGCCGACTTCAGCGATGGCGTCGGCGCAGCTCGTCGGGCTGGGGTGACCGTGGCGGTTCGCGCTGGACGCCGCGAGAGGCGCGTCCAGCAACCCGACGATGTGGTGGACGACCGGGGAGGCCGGTATTCGGAACCCAACGGTCCGACCGCCTGCCAGGGCGGGGCTGGTCCACCTCGCGGCGGCCACTGCGATGATCGTCCACGCCCCTACACCCAGGGCCTCGATCAGACGGGAGACGGGCTCGGACAGCACGGCATACTTCTCGATCCGCCGCATTTCGGAATCGAAGAGGAGCTGGAGCGGCATGCCCGCGTCGCGACCCTTCGCCGCCGGGATTGCCGCCACGGCCCTGTCCTGCCGCACGTCAGCGGCAATGCCATAAACGGTGTCGGTGGGGAGAATCGCGAGACGCCCTTCGGAGAGCAGGCGTGCGGCATCAGTGATCGCGTCTTCATCGACCGGCCGAGGAGCAATCATCGCGAGGGGCCCAATTCGTTGACCAAACTATACAATTCCTACTACCATCGGCATGGAGTTCGCAACCTGATGGCAGACACCCTAACCGAAGCACAAGAAGCTGCTGCGGCCGACCCGGCCCGTGGCCACGAATCCATTGTCGTCATCGATTTCGGCTCCCAGTACAGCATGCTCATCGCGCGCCGCGTGCGCGAACTCAATACTTATTGCGAACTGCTTCCTCCAGATGCACCAGCAGAAGCGATCGCTGGCCTGGATGTCCGCGGGATCATCCTCTCCGGCGGGCCCAGCAGTGTCTACGAGGAAGGTGCCCCGGTTGCGCCGCAATGGGTCTACGACTCGGGGCTCCCGATCCTCGGCATCTGCTATGGAATGCAGCTGCTGGCGCACCAGCTCGGCGGCACAGTCGTCCCGGGCACCGAGCGCGAGTACGGGCCCGCCATCATCACCCGGGCCGCCGAATCCCGGCTCCTGAAGAATCTCCCGGCGGAGATCGACGTCTGGATGAGCCACGGGGACCGCATCGATGTCGTTCCACCGGGCTTCACCTCGTTTGCGAAGTCGGCGAACTCGCCGCACGCCGTGATGGCTGACCCCGCGCGCAACTATTACGGGATCCAGTTCCATCCCGAGGTCGTTCACACACCGAAGGGCAAGGAGATCCTGCAGAACTTCGTCGTTGAGATTTGCGGTTCGGCAGGAAGCTGGACGGCTGGCAACTTCATCGAAGAGACCGTGGCGGCGATTCGCGCCCAAGTCGGAACCGGCCGGGTTATCTGCGGGCTCTCCGGCGGGGTCGACAGCGCGGTAGCCGCCGCCCTCGTTTACCGGGCGATCGGCGACCAGCTCACCTGTATCTTCGTCGACAACGGACTGTTGAGGCTGGGAGAGGCCGAGGAAGTCGTAACGACCTTCCGCCGCCACCTGAACATCAACCTCATTCACATCGAGGCCGAGGACCAGTTCCTCTCGGCTCTTTCCGAGGTCACCAACCCCGAGACCAAGCGCGTACGCATTGGCAACACCTTCGTTCGCATCTTTGAGCGCGAATCCAAGAAGATCACCGACGCCAACTTCCTCTGCCAGGGAACGCTCTACCCGGACGTCATTGAGAGCGCCTCACACGGATCCGGCTCGGCGAAGATCAAGACCCACCACAACGTCGGCGGCCTCCCGGCAGACATGAAACTCGGGCTCGTGGAGCCCCTTCGCTATCTCTTCAAGGACGAGGTCCGCCGCATTGGCGAGGCCCTCGGCCTCCCCGAAGAGATGGTCTGGCGACACCCGTTCCCCGGACCCGGCCTCGCGATCCGGGTGATCGGAGAGGTCACGCGCGACAAGCTCGACATCCTCCGACTCGCTGACAAGATCGTGATGGATGAAGTTGCGAACGCTGGCCTCTACCGCGAAATCTGGCAGAGCTTTGCTGTGCTGACGGACACGAAGAGCGTCGGTGTCATGGGCGACTTCCGCACTTATGGCTACGCGGTCGCGATCCGGGCAGTCGTCGCGGACGACGCGATGACGGCCGACTGGGCGCGGCTACCGCATGACCTGCTCGCGAAGATGTCGAACCGCATTGTGAACGAAGTCCACGACGTGAACCGGGTCGTGTACGACATCACCAGCAAGCCCCCGGGAACGATTGAGTGGGAGTAACCGGGCTCCCCGGAAAGGGAAGTCGCTGATGGGATCTCGAGTCCTCCTCGTTGGCGCGGGTGCGCGTGAGCATGCAATCGCATGGAAGCTGCGGCAAAGTCCGAAGGTCGATGAGATATTCATCGCGCCCGGCAACGCCGGCACCGCGGAAATCGCGACCAACCTATCTGATATCCAGCCAAAGCACATCGACGAGCTGGTGAAAGCCGCTCTCGAACACAAGATCGACTTCTACCTGGCGACCATGGACGACCCACAGCCCCTGGGGCTCGTCGACCGTCTGACCGCTGCCGGGGTTCTCTGCTATGGGCCCACGCAGGCGGCATCCCAGCTCGAGGCAAGCAAGGCGTGGTCCAAGGACTTCATGGTTCGCAATGGAATCAGAACTCCGTCCGCACAGACATTTACGGATTACGCCACCGCCTGTGCTTATGTCGCGACACTGAATGACCATGCCTGCGTGGTGAAGGCCAGCGGACTGGCCGCCGGCAAGGGATCGATCGTCTGCAACGACGCCCGAGACGCTCTCGAAGCCCTGGACATCATCATGCTGCGTCGAGACTTCGGCGCCGCCGGGAACACGGTCGTCATCGAGGACCGCCTCCACGGATGGGAGGCCAGCGCGCACGCGTTCTGCGATGGTAAGACGGCCGTGATGATGCCCTACGCCACCGATTACAAGCGTGCCGGCGATGGTGATATCGGCCTCAACACCGGCGGCATGGGCTCCTATAGTCCGGCCGCCCGAATCGATGCCGATTTTGCGGCCCGGGTCGAGCGCGACGTTGTCGTCCCGACGATGAAAGGCATGGCCGAGCTGGGCGCGCCCTACTGCGGCACGCTTTATCCGGGGCTCTTTATCCAGAACGACGATATCAATGTCATCGAATACAACGCCCGTTGGGGCGACCCCGAGACACAGGTGCTCGTCCCTCGCCTGGATTCGGACCTGTTCGAGATCTGCCACGCAGCGGCGCTCGGCAAGCTCGAGACCGTCGACATCCGCTGGTCGGCCAAGGCAGCCGTCGGGATTGTGGTCGCGAGCGGCGGCTACCCGGCCACCTACAAGATGGGACACGTGATCGAGGGCGACACCGACGTCGACCCGGACGTGCTCGTCTTTCACGCGGGCACGAAGCGAAACTGGCGCGGACTGCAGACCAACGGCGGCCGGGTCATGACCGTTGTGGCGACCGGCGACACCGTCGAAGCCGCACGCGCCAAGGCTTACGACAACGTCAGCCGCATCCGTTTCGCGGACGCCTTCTACCGCAAGGACATCGCGCTGCCGCCAAAGGTGACCGCGTGACGGGCCCGCTGGTGGCGATCCTCATCGGATCGCAGAGCGACGAGCCCCTGGTGGAGTCAACGCAGAAGGCTCTCTCGGACCTCGACATCCCCTTCGTTCTCCGTGCGATGTCAGCCCATCGCACTCCGGACAAGGTTCGCGAGTTCGCGCGACGAGCCGAGAGCGACGGGTTCGAAGTCCTGATCTGCGCGGCTGGAGGAGCGGCCCATCTGCCGGGCGCGGTCGCGGCACACACGACGTTGCCAGTGATTGGCATCCCGCTCGCGACAAGCGAAGTCGCGGGCGGCGCTGACGCGGTCTTCGGGATCCTGCAGATGCCGCCCGGGGTACCGGTCGCCGCCGTCGCGGTAGGGGCGTGGGGGGCCAGGAATGCGGCCTACCTCGCGGCAGCGATCCTTGCGCTGAAGCACCCGGAGATCCGCGAAGCGTACAAGTCATTTCGCGACCGCCAGTCGCAGGCCTGACGAACCGACGACAACCACCTTCGCCGATCCCGTGGAAACGCCGCGCACGGTATCATTCGGCTGTCTCGCCCGGCGCGGTGCAGGCACCTATCTGTCGCTTCAGGAGAACGGGGCATGATCCCTCGCTATTCCCGTCCCGAGATGGCCGCGCTATGGAGCGATCAGGCCAAGTTCGAACGCTGGCTCGACGTCGAGATAGCGGCCTGCGAAGCATGGGCTGAACTCGGGCAGATTCCGAAAGAAGACGCTCAGAAGATCAGGCGGAACGCCTCCTTCAAGCTTGAGAAGATCGACGAATACATGGCGGTGACGCACCACGACGTCACCGCATTCCTCCGCTCCGTGTCCGAGTCACTCGGCGAGGAGAGTCGTTATGTCCACTTCGGACTGACGAGTTCAGACGTCTGGGACACGGCCACCGGCCTCCAGCTCCGCGACGCGTGCGACCTGCTTCTCGCTGACATCGACAGGCTCTCTGCCGTCCTGGAACGGCAGGCAAAAGCCCACCGGAACACGCTCTGCACCGGGCGGACGCACGGCGTTCACGCGGAACCGACCACATTCGGGCTCAAGCTCGCGGTCTGGGTCGACGAGATGCGCCGCAACCGAGTCCGACTGGAGCAGGCGCGCGATGCGATTGCCGTCGGCGCCATCAGTGGAACTGTCGGGACGCATGCAACGGTGCCGCCCGCCCTCGAAGAGATCGTCTGCAAGCGACTGAACCTGGGGCTCGAAGCGGTTTCGACCCAGATCATCCAGCGCGACCGCCATGCACAGTTCGTGACGACACTGGCGCTCATCGGCGGATCCCTGGAGAAGTTCGCCACCGAGATCCGCGGCCTGCAGAAGACGGAGGTGCTCGAAGCCGAGGAACCGTTCGATGAAGGCCAGACCGGGTCGAGCGCCATGCCGCACAAGCGCAATCCCGAGCTTTGCGAGCGCGTCTGCGGTCTTTCGCGAGTCCTCCGTGGCTATGCCCTGACGTCAATGGAGAACATCGCCCTGTGGCACGAGCGCGACATCAGCCACTCCTCGACCGAGCGAATCGTGCTCCCGGACGCCTGCCTGGTGCTCGACTATGCCCTCTCGATCTTCACCGGGGTCATGGACCGTCTGACCGTCTACACCGACCACATGCGTGAGAACCTTGGCCGTTCCTACGGGCTGGTCTTCTCGCAGCGCGTCCTGCTGGCACTGATCGAGACCGGCCTCAGCCGACAGGATGCGTACGGCATCGTCCAGCGCAACGCCATGCAGTCGTGGCGGGAGCGCACTCCCTTCCTCGACCTCCTGCTCGCGGACCAGGCGGTCACGGCGCGACTACCCGAGGCCGAGCTTCGCGGGCTGTTCGACTACAACTACTACCTGACTAATATCGGCGCCTCATTCGAGCGCCTCGGGCTCGAATGACAGTTCCCGTGGCGGCGTCCCCGGAGGCCCGGTATTCCCCGACAGGGCTGCTGAGAGAGTCGATACGACTCATGCGGGCCAATCCGCGCGCCACCATTCTGCCTATGGCAGTGATCCAGGTACCGCTGACGATCCTGATCGCCGTGGCATCGTTTGCTCTCTACGCGACGGTATTCAGCGGCGACCCCTACCCAACTGGCGGGATCTACGGCGTCAGCGAGATGGGACGCCCGCTCTTTGCGATGGTACTCATCCTCGCGGTCAACGGGCTCTTCGCCTTTGTCGCCCAGGGGGCCACCACGATCGCGATCGCCGGTGCGGCACAGGGGAGGCCGACCAACGTCTCCGAGAGCCTCGATCCCGCCTTCACGCGGATGGGGTCACTGGTTGGACTCGCAATCATGCTCATCGCCGGGACTGTCGTTCTCGCCTTCTCAATCGTCGGCATCGCCCTCCTCCCGTTCTTCGCGTTGCGAATGGGGCTGGCGATCAACGCCCTGATGCTGGAAAACCTGACGCCCCTCCAGGCGCTCGGCCGAAGCTGGCGGCTGATGAAGGGCAACATGTTCCGTCTCCTCGGAGCGCTGATTCTGACGGGCGTGATCGTGTTCATCCCGCTCCTGATCGTCCAGACGCTCGGCCTGTTGGCAGCCGATTCGGGACGCACCACCCGGATGATTGCCGACACCCTCCTTTCCATCGTGGACGGCGTCATCGCTGTCCCGTTTGTCGTCCTTCCCATCGCGGTCACGACGCTGTTCTATCTCGACCTCAAGGCCAAAAACGATGTCAGAAATCCTTCTTGAGACCGACCTCCCCAACCGCTTCGCCCGGGGCAAGGTGCGTGACACCTTTGACCTGGGCGACAACCTCCTGATCGTCGCGACAGACCGCATCTCCGCCTTCGACGTCATCCTCCCCACCGGCATCCCCCGGAAGGGCGAGTTGCTGACACGCCTGTCGGCGTGGTGGTTCGACCGCATCAAGGAAGTTGTGCCGAATCACTTCATCGCCCTGATCACGGCAGAGAACGCCTCCTTAGTTCCGTTCAAGCTGGATGAGAGGTACTTCGGCCGGACGATGCTGGTACGCAAAGCGCAGCGACTCGATGCGGAATGCATCGCCCGCGGCTACATCTCCGGCTCCGGCTGGAAGGACTATCAAAAGACCGGCTCAATCTGCGGGGTTCCGCTTCCCGCTGGCCTCCAGGAGTCCGAGCGGCTACCCGAGCCGATCTTCACGCCCTCGACAAAGGCGGCCGTTGGCGTGCATGACGAGAACATCTCGTATGAGGAGCTGGCCAAAATTCTCGGTGAGGATGCGGCGAACATCGTGAAGACGCGGACGCTCGCGATCTACAGCTATGCACACGCTGTCGCGCTGGAGCGCGGCATCATCATCGCGGACACAAAGCTGGAGTTCGGTATCTGGAACGATGAGGTCATCCTCATCGACGAGGCGCTGACCCCGGATAGCAGCCGCTTCTGGCCGGTCGATGGCTACCGTGCCGGCGGAGCGCAGCCGAGCTTCGACAAACAACCAGTGCGCGACTGGATGGCAGCGAACTGGAAGGACGGCGACCCGCCGCCCGTTATCCCGCCCGCTGTCGTTGCCGCGACGACCGAACGCTACATGGCCGTCTACAAGACTCTCACCGGCGAGGAGCTACCTTCGTGAGCAAGAACGAAACCTACCTGGCGAGTGTCTACGTCGCCCTCAAGCCGACCGTAAACGATCCGCAGGGGATCACTATCGGTGGTGGGCTGAAGTCACTGGGCTTTGATGAAGTGGCGGCTGTGCGCTCGGGGAAATACTTCCAGGTCACGCTCACCGCCAGCGATGAGGCCACGGCGAGCGCCCGGATCGACCAGATGTGTGCTCGCCTGCTCGCCAACCCGGTCATCGAAACCTATTCGTTCGAGATTCGCCGGGCCTGATCGGCCGGTGGAAAGCGGCCTTCCATGTCGTGCAGAAGCCACCACTCGCGCCTGGCTTCCATGCGGATGAAGACGTGGGGGTCACGCAGGACACGTGTGGTCTCCTCGAAGCCGGCGCGGGCAAAGGAGTTCCGGGCGCGCTCGTTCCATTCCAGCGTGTGCAGGTAGAGCTCTCGGACTACGAGCGTGTTCCAGAGATAACGAACAAACGCCACCATCGCCACGGTGCCCATGCCTCGATCACGGTAGTCGGCAAGGGCAACGCAGATCCCGATTTCGGCGGAGTCGCCGTCGGCGTTGTAGTACATGATGTTGCCGAAATGCACGCCCTCCGGGGATTCGAGCGCAAACACCTGGCGACGCGGATCGACGAAATGCAGGTCGTAGTCGACCCCCCGGAGGTACCGGGAGAACGTCGACGACAGCGGCTCGCTGCCATCGAAGCGGGCGATCTCCGGGTCGCGGCGCCAGCGGAAGTCGTCCAGCGCATCCTCCCGCCGCTTCCGCCTGATCAGAAGGAGACCCGCGTCAACGAGCGTGTCGTTCCGGGCGGAACGCATTATGCGCGCCGGGCTCACATCGAACTCCGGATGATCCGATCTGCCTCCGCGATCATCTTGCGTTCGTTCTCGTAGGTCGCATGGGTCTTCGCCTCGCCGATCTCAATCCACTCGACGTCGTCGAATTCGTGGTCGTGGCCGCTGACGTCGCCGCCAATCGGCTCCATCAGCCAATGGTGGACCAACTTGTGGTAGCGGACTCCGCCGGCGGTAAACCAGTACTCGATAGTGCCGACGCGTTCCCCCATCTGTACTTCAAGGCCGGTTTCCTCCCGGACCTCACGAAGGGCCGTCTGCTCGATGGTCTCACCGGGCTCTGGCGTCCCCTTGGGGAGGCCCCAGAGCGCCTCGGAGCGACGCCCACAGAGCACGATCTGTATCAAGTCACCCTCGCCACGTCTCCAGACAACCCCGCCCGCTGAAACAGCGTCTCTCACGCCGACCGTGGTCATCGCGAGCCGCCACCGGTATTGAACGAGAGTTCCTGGATTGCCCCGAGTGCGGACGCCAAAGCCTCTTCGAACTCCGGGGGCGCATCCGGTCGCATCTCTTCCAGCAGGTGCAGCGCTTCGTCGCCGCCGATCTCACCGAGAGAGCCGATGGCCGCGATGACAACTTCTGGGACTTCATCCTGGAGCAGTCCGGCAAGGCCTTCGATCGTGTCTTCAGAGGCTATGGCCCCGGCAGCAATCGCCGCTTCTTCGCGGAAATCCGGGTCGGCCGATTGCATTCGCTCGGTTAGATATTCCACCCAGCGCTCATCAGCGGAGCTCCCCATCGCGCGGATCGCGGCGAGCTGCATCCTCGCGTCCTCGTCGTCGTAAGCCCCCTCGATCAGCCGAGTGACTTCAGGCAGCGACCTGGCACCCAGCGATTCGATGGCGGCCGCGCGCAACTCGGGTGGTTCGGTCGCATCGCGTGCGATGGAAATCAGGGCCGTGACGATTGAGTCGCCGAGCCGCTTGTCGATCTGGTCGAACTCGTGGAGCAGGACGAAGGATTTCAGAGAAGCAGCGAGCGCGATGCGGACACCCATGTCGGCCTCCGCAGCCAGCATCGAGAGGAGACGCTCGCCCAGGAGGCTGTCCTCCGATTCCCATACCGCTTCAACAGCGAGACGGCGGATTTCGGGGTCCGGGTCGTCGAGCCCTACCTGTCCCAGTGCGGTGAAATCAACGGAAACGTCCTCGATCGACAGTTCAATCGCCTGGGAGAGCACGCTCGCGCGGATCTCGGCGTCGATGTCTGCCCAGACGCGGCGCACTTCCGCGACCGCCGCCCGATCGAGATCGGAGAGTATGGGTATTTGTTCCGGCATCGCGTCGATCCCGGCGACCATGGACTCAATCAATCCGGCAAGGGCTGGCGAGATGTTCGAAGGCACAGGAGGAGTTTATCAGGCTTCTGGTTTGGACTCGGCCCCGGGCGGACGAGCGAGGAGTTCGCCCATTGCAGAAGCGACGCTGGAAGTGCCAGCGAGAACGGAACATACCTGTTCGGTGATGGGCGCGGCGACGCCTTTGCGGCGCGCTAACTCCAGGGCAACGGGAGCTGTCTGTATACCCTCGACGGCCTCACCAATTGTGACGACCGCCTGGGCGAGCGATTGGCCGCGAGCGAGCAGTTCTCCGAGTTGGCGATTCCGGCTCAACGGCGAGTAACAGGTGGCAGCCATGTCGCCGACGCCAGCCAGCCCCAGGAAGGTCGCCTGGCGGGCGCCCATCGCCACGCCCAGCCGGGTCACTTCCGCCAGCCCACGGGTGAGAATGGCGGCAACCGTATTGGCCCCCATTCCGAGACCTACCGCCGCTCCCGCAGCGATCGCGATCACATTCTTGAGGGCCCCGGCGAGTTCCACACCGACCACGTCGTCGGTGTGGTAGACGCGGAACGCGCCGCCGGAGAGGGCGACCTGCCAGGCTGCCCCAACCGCAGTGGTGGCAGCTCCCACCACTGCCGCGGCAGGGAGCCCGCTGGCGATCTCGTGGCTAAGGTTCGGACCCGACAGGCAGGCCACGTCAGTCGTATGCCAGCCGAGGTCGAGCAGCACTTCAGTCATCCGCAGGCCCGAGGTCAGTTCTATCCCTTTCGCGGCCGACAGCGCGGGAACCTCGCGAAGAGCCGGCAGGGCCAACAGCGTGCTTCGCATGGCCTGCGCGGGGACCGCGGCGATCATCCCGGTCAGGCCCGCAGGTATATCTTCCGGCCCGCACGTTGAAACAAGCGATGGGAGGACCAGTCCCGGGAGACGGTCGATACCGCGCCGGGAATCTACGCGGCGGGCTTCACCGTCGTCGCGGGCAACGAGCCATGTCCGGTGCCCGTTCCGGGCCAACAGCCACGCGAGGGTTGTGCCCCACGAGGTTGCGCCAACAACTGCGTAGTCTGCCACCGGTCAGCCTGTCGCGACGCGGTCGCCACCGTGGCCGAACTTCGGCTCCGTACCCGCGAGGAGGCGGCGAATGTTGGGAATGTGGCGGTACTCGATCACTAACACGGCAAAGAGCGCAAAGGCAGCGAAGCTCCATGGCTCCCAACCAAGGGCCGCGGTGACCGCGACAATGATCGCAGAGACCGGAGTTCCGACCACCGACATCAACGACACGTAACGGGTCGGTACAACGAGGGCCAGACCAACGAGCGGGAAGACGAGGGCAACCAGCGGCGCCAACCCCAGGATGCCTCCGAACGCAGTGGCAACGCCCCGACCCCCACGGAACCCGGCGAACACGGGCCAAACGTGCCCTGCGATTGCCGCACCAGCACCGAGCACGGCTGCCGTGTCATCTTTGAAGACCAGGCGTCCCAGGACGGCGGGCATTACCCCCTTGAGGATGTCCGCGACCATCACGAGGACGGCCGGCAGGCGCCCGGCTGTCCTGAGCACGTTCGTTGCGCCAGTAGCACCGCTGCCAGACTCCCGAATGTCCCGATGGAGCCAGAAGTAGCCAACAACCAGGCCCGACGGAATTGAGCCGAGGATATACCCGATTGCGAGGTTGGCCAGCCAGGTCATGACCGCGAATCATCCTCGGAGCGAGCCCTGAAGACCACCTTGATAGCGGTACCCTCGAAGTCGTACGCCTCGCGCAACGTCCGTTCCAGGTAGCGCCGGTAGCTGAAGTGAACGAGCGTGGGGTCGTTCACGAAGAGGATGAACGTCGGCGGATCGATCCCTGCTTGTGTGGCGTACAGAAGCTTGAACCGCTTGTTTCGCACGAGGGGCGGCATGTGTTCCCGGAGTGCCTTCGAGAGGATGGCGTTCAGTTCAGGGGTCGGGACGCGACGTCGCCGCGCCTCGCGCGCATCGACTGCCAGCTTCAGGAGCCGGTCGAGGCCTTTCCCTTCGAGAGCCGAGATCATCGCCACGAGCGCCCACGGCGCGAACTGCATCCGGCCCTTCATCTGCCGTTCGGCCCACTCGTGGCCGGCCTCGGGGTCGTCCAAGAGGTCGATTTTGTTCACGGCGATGATCAGGCCCTTGATGCCTTCGATGGCGATGCCAGCGATATGGGAATCCTGGGCGGTCACGCCCACCGCACCGTCGATAACGAGCACGGCGACATCGCAGCGCTCGACCGCGGCGCGGGTCCGCATCACAGAATGGCGCTCGACGCCGATGCCAAGCTTGCCGGGCCGGCGCACGCCGGCGGTGTCGATGAGGACGAAGCGCCCCTCGGGCGTGTCGATTTCGGTGTCCACCGCATCGCGTGTAGTCCCCGCGACATCGCTCACGATGACGCGCTCCTCACCGAGGATCGCGTTGACCAGCATCGACTTTCCGACGTTCGGCCTGCCGATAATCGCGACTGCAACCCGGTCGCTTTCGACAACCGCCGCCGACTCGGGGAGGCGGGCGGCAACCTGATCGAGCATGAGGCCCACGTTGACGTCATGAAGAGCGCTGATCGGCAGCGCCTCACCGAGGCCGAGGGATGAGGCGTCGACGATGCCCTCGATCTCCCGTCGCTCATTGTCGGCCTTGGTGGCCACGACAAGGGTTGGGCGGCCGGACCGGCGCACCTCATCCGCCATGTCGTAATCGCTTGCTGTGAGTCCGTCACGCGCATCGACGCAGAAGATGACGAGGGCAGCATCGGTCATGGCCGTCCGGATCTGTTCCATGATCAGAGCGGCGTAGACGTTCTCGGCGTCTGTTTCGTAGCCGCCTGTGTCGATCAGCCGAAAGCGGCGATCGAGCCATTCGACGTCGGCTTCGACACGGTCGCGAGTCGTTCCCGGTTCATCCTCGACAATCGCCCGGCGCTCGCCGAGGACGCGGTTAAACAGGGACGATTTGCCCACATTCGGCCGCCCGACAATCACCACGCACGGCAGCGATGAACTCGATGCTGCGGTCATGGAGAGGCCTTCAAAGTAACTGGAAGCGGATCGACGCTGTCCACCTTCACCCCCGTTGGTGCTGTGACTGTCGCGGGATAGGAGAGCGTCCCGGCAGCGCCGCCCGCGAGCGAAACTACCGCCTTAAAATCGGTCGGTTTGAGCGCACCCAGTTGCGCGATTGGGCCGGAGACGTGGACCTGGACCAGGTAGGGCGCCTGGTCTACGGAAAGCCCCACGGGTGCCGGGCTGAAAGTCGGCGCTACAAAGAAGGTGGCCGACCCGCAGGGCGCTGACGTCGGCGTCACACCGCCGGTGCAGTCGATTGCGCGGATCTCCACGCGAACCAGTACCGTCTGGCGGTCAGCAGCCACGTTTGGAGGCCGCTGGACCTGCCGAGTCTGAATGATGTTGTTGGTGGCCGCCGTGACGTCCACCTGCTCCACGGTGATCTGCTGGAGACTGTCGATGACGCCCTTGACACCGGTAACCACCACGACGGGCGGGTCCACGGCGATGTTCGTCACGATGTAGCCGGGGGCGGGCGAGCCGATGATGGACGGGGTCAGGGGCATGCTCCGCTGCGAGAAAGTCTGATCAATCTTGAGCGTCACCTTTGCGCCCGGCTGGGAAAGGGCAACGGCGACCGGGTTGCCGCTCGCGGTCCTCGCGACGAGGTCGCCAGGCACAACAGTGGTGCTGTCGCGCGCCCCACTGAGACTCACGTCGACGTCGACCGTCGCGACGGTGTCGACGAGCTCAGCCCGGCCGGTGACCTGTACGAAGGCGGGATCCACGCTGGGCTCGTCGGTCTGGACGTATCCGTCAGGCAGTCGGCCGGTGAGGTTGATTTGCACCGGGAACTCCTTCTCGACAGCCTGAACCAGGGTCACGTCTACGCTAGTCGGTTCAACGCCCAGAACAGTCACTCCATTTCGGCGCGCCTCGACGTTCACGATCACGCTCGCGGGAGCGCCGGGGACGATGTGTTCAACGTCAACGGTGGCCTTAAAGTCACCCGCGCGTAGTTGCGGCAGGTCTGCCTGGCGCGCCTGCACCTTCACGTGCACCGGCTGTGGGTCCACTACGATGTACCCATCCGGGACATTGAGCGCCTCGACTCGCACGCCCTGCTCGGTATCGCCGATCGGTACAAGCCCCTCAACGCGAGGGTTTTCGATGTCCTGGATAGCGAACCAGACGCCAAAAGCGGCGACCAGACTGAAGAGCGCCAGCGCCCAGTGGCCGGTGACGTTCCCCAGCATCGCCATAGCCGCATTCCAGCCGATTGAACCAGCGCGACCCAGTGAGCGCAGCGGGTTCATGGCCGCGGTCCCTTCGAGCCATTCCCGTTGACAAGTCCGTCACCGTTCCGACGTCCGCCCCTGGGCTCGAGGAGCCACTCGAGAACCGTTCGCAGCCGACGCTCGTCGGACATCGTCGTGAGCTTGCCGGCGAGAGCGATGCTGATGCCGCCCGTTTCTTCGGAGACGATGACGGAGACTGCATCGGTGTGTTCAGTAATGCCGAGCCCGGCCCGGTGGCGGGTGCCAAGATTGTGGCCGTTCGCGGGAAGTTCGCTTGCCAGGGGCAACACGCAGCCCGCGGCAACCACGCGTTCGTCGCGCAGGACGACAGCCATGTCATGGAGCGGGGAGTTCGGATAAAAGATGCCGGCCAAGAGTTCCGGCGAAATCCGGGCATCGACGGGAATGCCGGTGTCGATCACGTCCTGTAGGCCGGTATCGCGTTCGAGCACGATCAGCCCTCCGTGGCGTTCGGCCGACATACGTTCCGTCGCTTCGACGATCGCGTCGATGACTTCCTCCTGTTGTGGCTTGTTCAGCCACCCACCCAGCCCTGTCCGTCCGATCCTGTCGAGCGCGCGCCGGAGTTCCGGCTGAAAGACGATGGCTGCGCCAATCAGCAGCGCGGGCAGCGACGCGCGAATCATGTAGTTCACAACTGTGAGGTCGAATATTCGGCCCAGGACCACAGCAACGATGATGAGGCCGATCGCCCCTCGCAGCTGAGTCATCGCCCGGGTGCCGCTTACAAGGCGGAGGATCGAAAAGATCATGGCCGCGATGAGCAGAACGTCGATTGCGCTCGACGCCTTGAACTGGCCAAGGATCTCTGTCACATGTTGAAAGTCGGGCATCGTCAGGAACGCATGCTACCGCGCAGGCGTGCAATCAAACCCATGATAGCGTCTGATGCCCTTCTACGAAGTATCAGAGTTCGATCTGCCCGGCGACGCCAAGCAGGAACGCGACAGCGGCCGCCTGCGCCCAAACGCGGTTCTCCGCCTGATCGAAGACGATCGACTGGTCACTTTCGATCACGTCGTCGGTAATTTCCTCACCGCGATGAGCGGGCAGATCGTGCATTACCAGGGCACCCGGCGCGGCCTTTGCCAGCAATTCCCGGTTCAACTGGTAGCCACTGAAGTCGATGCGACGGCGTTCAGCCTCGCGCTCCTGCCCCATTGACGTCCAAACGTCCGTGTAGACCAGTTCCACGCCCTGAACGGCCTCGACGGGGTCGACGACCAGAGTAAGGCGGCCGCCGGACACTGCCGCCCGCGCCGTGGCTTCGCTGATCAACGGCTCCGGGAGCATGTATCCGCGTGGCGAAGCCATGCGAACGTCCATCCCCAGCGATGCGGCCGTAAGCACGAGGCTGGCCGAAACATTGTTCCCATCACCGATGAACGCGAGCGAGTGGCCCGAGAGGCCGCCGAGTTTCTCCTGGACGGTGAGCAGGTCGGCGAGCGCCTGGCAGGGGTGTTCCTCGTTCGTGAGAGCGTTGATCACCGGGGTCGAGGAATACCGTGCGTACTCTTCGACAATCTCCTGGCCGAAGGTGCGGACGGCGACAATGTCGACGTAGCGGCTCATCACGCGAGCAACATCGCGAATGGCCTCGCGTTCGCCGAGTCCAACTTCCTGGGGAGCGAGGTAGATCGTCTCACCGCCAAGGTGACGCATCGCGACCTGGAAGCTCACACGCGTCCTCAGCGATGGCTTCTCGAAGAGCAAGGCCAGCTGACGGCCTTCGAGGAGGCGCTGTGGCCTCTTCTTCAGCGATGCGGCGGCTTTCAGGAGGAAAGCCATTTCCGATCCGCTCAAATCGGCGGATGAAAGCAAATGGCGGGGCGTCTCTGGCATTCCGGGAGTATACCAAGGCATGTCGTAGGTTCCCGTGTCGTAGGTTCCCGTTTCACGTTCCACGGGATTTGCTACCATGGGTTTTCGCGCAGGGGTGTAGCTCAGTTGGTAGAGCAGTGGCCTCCAAATCCACCGGTCGCGGGTTCGAGTCCTGCCGCCCCTGCCAAATCCCCGTTTTGAATCTGATTCGGCTATAAGAGCCCACTTTCGCGATGGCCGCTGCGCCTTCGCAATCGCTGGACTCGTCTACCGTGTCTGCCCGGCAATTCCAGTCTTCTCGTCACCTTGCCAGCTAGTCAAAGACGCACGCTAGGCAAGGAGTCAACCATTGACCGCAAGAAGACGCAGGACCGCCATGCAGCAAGATCAGATACCCCTCAGCACCCTCGCAACCGCTTTCCAGATATTCAAACAAGACGACGGGGAAGTCGCCAGGCACGGTGGGCTGGTACGTGAGGCTCGCGCTCTACGGCCGCTTCGCCGGTCCGGACGCCTCTCTCGGCGACATCACGCCGGCCCGCGTTCGCGAATACATCGTCGAGCTTCAGGAGCGGACCGAGCGACACCCGAACAACCCCTTCAATGGCCGCACTGC
>DATCGT010000089.1:0-4817 GCA_036508775.1 Tepidiformaceae bacterium
ACCTTGGCTTCGACTTCATCAAGCCCGACATCGGCCTTGCGCAGGTCGATTCGTGGCAGGAAGAGATCCTCAAGGAATACCCGCACGTCGCGGGTTTGAGCCTGAAGCGAACCGACGCCCCCAGCCTCCTCGCAAACGGGAGCATCTCCCTGCGCATGCATTCCGTCGGTGGCTGGGGAGCAATCACCACCGGCAAGAACCTCGTTCACACGGTCTTCGAACTGCTTGGCCTGAACGTCCAGGCAAACCCGAAGTACGGTTCCGAGAAGAAGGGCCAGCCAACCACCTTCTTCGCGACGCTGAGTCCCGAGCCGATTCGCTCGAACTCGGAGTTGAAGAAGGTCGACGTAGTCCTCTCGCCTGACCCCAACGTGTTCCGCCACTCCGATCCCCTCGACGGCCTGGCCGAGGGCGGCGCCTTCGTCATCCAGAGCGAACTGGAACCTGCGGAACTGTGGAACTCGCTGCCGCCGATCGCCCAGGCGACGATTCGCCGGCGCAACATCAAGGTCTACACGGTCGACGGCTTCCGGATCGCGCAGGATGAGGCGAGCGACCAGGAGCTGCGCTATCGCATGCAGGGCGCGGCTTTCATGGGTGCCTTCTTCCACACCTCGCCGCTCCTGGAACGGCACGGGCTCGACCGGGAGCGCCTCTTCGAAGGAATTGGCGAACAGCTCAAGAAGAAGTTCGGCCATCTCGGCGAACGTGTAGTGAAGGACAATCTTCGCGTCATCGAACGCGGCTTCGACGAAACCAAAGCCGTTCCAGTAGCGGCCCCTGACGCCGACGCACTCGCGGTCTTCGTTGGCGCGCCCAGCGCCCGTGCCGCTCATCCCATGCCTTCTGTCCTCGATGTTCCTCGCGCGAAGCAAGGAACCGGGAACCCACAGCGATTCTTCGAGCAGGTGTGCGCGACGGCGAACGACCCGATTGCGGACCCATTTGCTGCCATCAGCGCTATCCCGGCCGCGACGAGCACCGTTCGCGACATGACGAACATTCGCTTCGAAGTCCCTGAGTTCGTGGCAGAGAAGTGCACCGGCTGTGCGCAGTGCTGGACGCAGTGTCCGGACGCTGCGATCCCGGGGCTCGTGAACTCGGTAGAAGACCTCATCAACACCGCTATCCGAACGGCCGGGAACGGCCAGGCGCTGGCGGTCGTTGGTTCAGTTGCCACGCAGCTCGCAAGTGCTGCGCGCACGGTGCTGCACGACGCCCCATTCACGACCTTCGGTGACGTCCTCACGGTCGCCTACCGGAATCTCTCGGATGGGCTCTCGTGGGACGTCGACCGAAAGCGCGCCCTCGACGTTGAGTTCGAGGCGGTCCACGCGGTCCTCGCGGACTTCCCGCTCGCGAAGACGACACCGTTCTTCACGCTGCACGAACGACGTGCGGCGGGCACCGGCGGGTTGCTCTCAATCACCGTGAACCCCAGCGCCTGCAAGGGCTGCAACGTCTGCGTTGAGGTCTGCCCGGAGCACGCACTCGTGACCACGCGCCAGGACGACGCGATTGTTGACCGGCTGCGGAAGAACTGGGATTTCTGGGAGCAGCTTCCCGACACGGACAACAGCTTCATCAGCATCAGCAATCTGAAGGAAGGAATTGGCGTCCTGCCGACGCTCCTCCTCAAGAAGGATGCCTACCGCTCAATGCTCGGCGGCGATGGCGCCTGCATGGGTTGCGGCGAGAAGACCTCCATCCACCTCGTCACCGCGACGGTCGAAGCGCTCATGCAGCCCGCGGTCGCCGACTTCGTCCAGAAGCTCGAAGACCTCACTGGGCGACTGCAGGCTCGGAGCCGTGAACTACTCGCGACCGGTGCTGACCTCGACGCCGCCGCGGATGGCGCGACGCAGTCGCTCGCAGTGGACCCGGCTCACCGCGACGAGATGCGGCGCCTCACCGAGATCCGCAAGGTCATCGAAGACCTGCACTGGCGGTACGTCGAAGGCCCCGGTGGTCGCGGGCGTGCCAACCTTGGCATCGCGAACAGCACCGGGTGCTCCTCTGTATGGGCCAGCACCTTCCCGTACAACCCGTATCCGTACCCATGGGTCAACCACCTCTTCCAGGACGCACCCTCGGTAGCGATCGGTGTGTTCGAGGGGCAGATGCGCAAGATGGCGAATGCGTTCGCCGCCGTACGGCGGGCCGGGCTCTACCTCGACGGGTCCTACGATCCGGCGAAGCACGAGGCATTCTTCGAAGCGTTTGACTGGCACCAGTTCGACGACGAAGAGTTCGCCCTCTGTCCGCCAATCCTCACCATCGGTGGGGACGGCGCGATGTTCGACATCGGCTTCCAGAACCTCTCGCGGCTTCTCGCCTCGGACAAGCCGATCCGCGTCATCATCCTCGACACGCAGGTCTACTCGAACACGGGTGGACAGGCGTGCACGAGTGGCTTCCTCGGCCAGGTTTCCGACATGGCGGCGTACGGGAAGGCACGGCACGGCAAGGAAGAGACCCGCAAAGAGATTTCGATGATCGCGATGGCCCACCGGGGCGCGTTTGTGGCGCAGACGTCACAGGCCGTCCCGGCCCACCTGATCCACGCCGTCCTCAGGGCTCTCCAGACCCGTAGGCCTGCCCTCGTCAACATTTACACGCCCTGCCCGGTCGAGCACGGCCTGGCGGACGATGAAGCGCCTCACGCCGCGAAGTACGCGCTGGAGAGCCGAGCCTTCCCGTTCATGGTCTACGATCCCGACCTGGGCTCGACCTATGCGGAGTGCCTGGACCTCTCCGGCAACCCGTCACAGCACGAGACCTGGCCGACCTACCATCTCGAATACCTCGATGCTGAAGACGCGGAGCAGCGGCTCGAGGTTCCGCTTACGGTCGCAGACTGGGCTGCCACCGAAGGCCGGTTCCGCCGGCACTTCCGTGACCTCGCTGCCAGCACGCCTGATGACGCGGTTCTGCCGTTCCACGAGTATGTCGCCGCGTCAGAACTGGACCGGGTCGGCAAGACGCCGTTCATCTACACCATCGACGCCGAGCGGCACCTGTCACGCCTGGCCGTGTCGGAGGAAGTCGTCGACCTTGCGGTTGACCGCCTGCTCCTCTGGTCTCAGCTTCGGCAGATGGCCGGTCATGAGGTGTCGCACGAAGCGCGCCGCATCGTGACCTCGGAACTCGAAGCAAAGTTCGAGAACGAGGCAGCGCAGCTCGCCGCCGAGTACGAGGCCAGGCTGGCCCACCTGCGCGCGACCTATCCTCAGCTCGTCGCCCGCCGCATGGCGGAAGGGTTGTTCCGTGCTGAAGGCAAGGCGCCCGTCGCGTGGTCGTCAGTGCCGGCCGCTGCTCCGGTAGCGGTGGGCGCGGTGTCAACGGCACCGGTGGCGGTTGCCACTGCGGCAGCGCCAGCGGCGGCCCAGACGAACGGGGCCAAAGCGGCTGCACCTGCAGCCACGGGCCCAAGCATCGAGTCGGAGCTCTGCACGAGCTGCGACGAGTGCATCAACCTCAACAAGCGGATGTTCGCCTACAATCCGGACAAGCAGGCGTACATCAAGGATCCGAAAGCGGGCACGTACAAAGAGCTGGTAACGGCTGCGGAGCGTTGCACGGCCCGGATCATCACGCCGGGCCTGCCGCTCGACCCGAAGGAGCCTGACCTCGACAAGTGGATCAAGCGCGCGGAGCCGTACAACCAGGCTTGATGCCCATCATCTGCAGATCAGAAAGGCCCCGGTCCGAAGGACCGGGGCCTTTCTTGTGCTGCTGGCGCTGCTGGCTCAGCCAGCGACCCCGGGTATCAGGTCATCGGTGATCACCATGGTTTCGGCGAACCGATCGAGGTCGGCTTCCGAGTAGCCAGCCACCCGGGCGAGGACTTCGCGGCTGTGTTCGCCGAACTGGGGTGCGGGCCTCACCGGCCCCTGCGGACGGCGTGCCATCCGCCAGGTGGTTGCGGAAACGCGGCCTTCTCCCGTGGCCGGGTGGTTGCAGGGGAGGTAGGCGTGCCGGGCCAGCATCTGCTCGTCGATGGTCAACAGGTACGGCGTGAGCACCGGTGAGGCGGCAACGCCGGCGGCCTGGAGTTCCGTCGCAGCCTGTAGTGCGTCACGGGTCACGGTCCACCCGCTGATGATCGCGTCGAGGGATTCCTGGTTGGCGTGCCTGCTGGCCATGGTCGCGAAGGCGGGGTCGTCGAGCTCTCGATCCCCGATGACTCGCTTTAAGCCCTGCCATGCCGCCTCACTGTCTACCGCGATGGTGACCCATCCGTCGGTGTACTCGACGAGGGCTCGCCGCCCGCCTCCGCCGCCGACGCTGCGGGGTGCGGTGTCGGCCGCGGGGTAGACGTTGTGGGGTGCCCAATCCGCGTCATGGCTGCCCATTCGCAAGGGGAGAGGGTGCCCCAGGGCTTCGGCGAGGACGAATTCCGCCATCAGCAAAATGATCGCGTCGCGCTGCGGGATTACGGCGTAGGAACTCTCCCCGGTGAGTTCGCGGTGGCGAAGCATCATGGCGATCGCGCCCGCCGCTACGGCGCCCGAGATCGGGTCGCCGTATGAGATGCCGCTTCGGTGTGGCGGTCCGCCCGGGTAGCCCTGGAGTGCGACGAGGCCCCCCATCTGCTCAATGCTCGGTCCGAAGCCGATTCGGGCGGCGTCGGCGCCCTTGTGGCCAAAGCCGGGCATCGAGACGTAGATGATGCGAGGGTTCAGCGCTTTGACGTCGGCATAGCCAAGCCCGAGGCGGTCGGCAACGCCGCTGCTCCAGTTCTCGATGAACACGTCAGACTTCGCGATGAGACGTTTCAGCGCCTCCATCCCCTCCGGCTGCTTGATATCGAGACT
>DATCGT010000090.1:0-2014 GCA_036508775.1 Tepidiformaceae bacterium
TCGCCGTTGTCCTGGTACGCGGGCCGCGCATGTGCCCCTGGCACGCGAGGGAGGGCACTCCTCGATCACCTGCCGGTAGACGTTGACGAGGTCGGTCACAGCGTCTTCCAACCCGCAGGTCGCGCGAACGAGGTCGCGCACACGAGCGGCGTCGATGGTGTCGTATCGCTCCATCTCACGGATCACGCCTTCGGGCGTCAATTCGTTCACGAATGCCTCGAAACCGAAGTTGAGTGACCGCAGCCGCTCGAACTCATCCGCTCTGACCATGGGGCCCAAGCCGCCGAAGTCGCACAAGACCACTGCCGCGCCCACAGCCATGGCCTCCATCGATGCCTTGGCCTTGGCGAACACGAGGTCGTAACGGTTGAGGAGGAGTTCGGGGTGGTTGGCGGCTCGACCGACGCCGCGGCCTTCATCCGTGCCGTGCGGGCGGCCGCGCCGGAGGTCGTCGTCTGTATCACGACCAGCGGTCGGATCGATCCAGGACTCTCCGGTCGCCTCCAGGTCCTCGAACTTGAAGGCGACGCAAGGCCAGAGATGGCCAGCCTCACGCTGGGCTCGCTGAACTTCCCAAAGCAGCCCTCGATCAGTGCACCCGAGACTATCGAGGGGCTTGCCCGCCGGATGGGCGAAAGGGCCATCGTGCCGGAGTGGGAGATCTTCGATTTCGGCATGCTCGACTATGGTCATTACCTTCGCGAGCGCGACCTACTCGGCGGCCCGGTCTACGCCAACATCCTGCTCGGCTCGCTGGGCACCCTCGCCGCGACGCCGTTGAACCTCGCCCTGATGGTGAAGCGCCTTCCGACGGGCGCAACCTGGGCCGCCACCGGAATTGGGCGCTATCAGTTTGCGATGAACCGTCTGGCGATTGCCATGGGCGGCGGGGTTCGCGTGGGCTTGGAGGACAACATCTGGTTCGACGATGCCCGAACCGACCCGGCTTCCAACCCGCGCCTCGTGGAGCGTCTGGTAAGGATCGCCAGAGCGATGGGCCGCGAGCCGGCGACTCCGGACCAGGTCCGAGAGCGCCTGGGCATCCCGCGCCGGAGTGCCGCCGGGGCCTGACCCGCCGAGTGGCGCGTGCCCCAACGACGGTTTCGGCAGCCCGAACCAGGCTGCCGCCCTTACTCGGAGTAGATGAGCTCCCGGACCGCCGCCAGCTCCCGCCGCAACTCGTCGTTGACGCCCATCTCGCGGTTGATCTTGTCGCAGGCGTGCAGGACGGTGGAGTGGTCCCGACCGCCCAGCTCGGCGCCGATGCGCAGCAGCGAGACGTCAGTCTCCTCGCGCATCAGGAACATCGCGATCTGGCGCGGCACGACGATGGCCTTGTCCCGCTTCTGGCCCTTGAGCGCGTCCATCTGGACGCCGTAGTAGTCCGCCACCGCTCGGGCGATGCGCTCGGGTGTGACCTGCCGCTTCTTGGGGTTGTACAGGACGTTCGAAAGGACGGCTTGAGCCAACTCAATGGTGATCGGGATGGCGCCCATGCTGGCATAGGCGACGATTCGATTAAGGGCGCCCTCGAGTTCGCGGATATTGCTGACGACCTTGCGGGCGATGAACTCCAACACATCCGAACTGACGGGGACCGCCTGCTCCTCAGCCTTGGCCCGAAGGATGGCGATGCGGGTCTCCAGGTCGGGGGCGGTCAGATCGGCGATGAGGCCCCACTCGAACCGGCTTCGGAGGCGCTCTTCGAGGGTCAGGATTGCCTTCGGCGGCCGGTCGGACGAAAGCACGATCTGCTTACCGTCCTCATGGATCGCGTTGAAGGTGTGGAAGAACTCCTCCTGGGTCCGCTCTTTGTCGGCGATGAATTGGATGTCGTCGATCAGGAGCACGTCGATCCGCCGGTAGCGTGCCCGAAACTCGTCGATCTTGCCCTGCTGGATGCTCGTGATGAATTCGTTGGTGAACTTCTCGCTCGTGGCGTAAACCACCCGCTTGCGGGGGTAGCGGCTCATGACCGCGTTCCCGATTGCGTGCATCAGGTGGGTCTTGCCCA
>DATCGT010000091.1:0-3769 GCA_036508775.1 Tepidiformaceae bacterium
CTGAAAATGCGCATCTTCAACGCGGATGGCTCCGAGGCCGAAATGTGCGGAAACGGCATCCGCTGCCTCGCGAAGTACGCGGTCGAAGAAGGCATGGTGCCCGCCGACCGCGAGCAGGTGACGATCGAAACCGGCGCTGGCATCCTCGTCCTGCAACTCTTCCGCGAAGACGGGGTCGTCAGCGCGGCCCGGGTGAACATGGGGGCGCCGCGGCTCGCTCCGTCGTCGCTCCCGGCGAACGTGGAAGGGCCTGGCCCGATCCTGGACCTCACCCTCGAAGTCGGCGGGATGCCGCTGAGACTGACGCTCGTCAGCATGGGAAACCCCCACGCGATCCACTACGTCGAATCTGGCATCGAAGAGTTTCCGCTGGAACGCATCGGGCCTCTCGTGGAACACCATCCTCTCTTTCCGCAGCGAACGAATTTCCAGGTCGTGCAGGTGGTCGACCGTGGCCACGTGAAGCACCGCGTCTGGGAGCGCGGATCGGGCATTACGCTCGCCTCCGGCACGAGCGCCTCGGCGGTATGCGTCTCGTCTCGGCTCCACGGGTTCACGGGTGACCGCATCGTGGACTCGCTCCCTGGCGGCGACCTGGTCTTGGAATGGGACGGAGCCGGGCCCGTATTCATGACTGGCCCCGCGACTCGCGTCTTCGACGGCGAGTGGCTCGAAGGCCTGGCTCCGGGGCGATAGTCTGGTTCGGCTTCGGCGGCTAGGATCGGGAACGATCACATCCAGAACCCGGGACATGACTATGCAGCTCGCGAAGCGCGTCGAAGCGCTGCCTCCTTACCTCTTTGCGGAGATTTCGAAGAAGATCGCGGCAAAGCGCGCGCAGGGCCACGACATCGTCACGTTCGGCATCGGTGACCCCGATCTCCCGACCCCGCCGAACATCCTCGCTGCCCTCCACCGGGCATCGGATGACCCCAACAACCACCGCTACCCCGAGTCCGAGGGGCTGCCCGAACTGCACCAGGCGATCGTCGACTGGTACGACCGCCGCTTCGAGGTGAAGTTCGACCCGGCGAAGGAAGCGCTTCCGCTCATCGGCTCGAAAGAGGGCATCGCGCACATGGCGCTCTGCCTGATCGATCCCGGCGACATCGCCCTCGTCCCGGACCCGGGATACCCGGTCTATGAGACTGGCACGCTTTTCGCTGGTGGCATCTCCTACAAGATCCCCTGCACCCGCGAGGGAGGCTGGAAGCCCGACTTCGACAGGATTCCGGCCGACGTCGCGCGCAAGGCAAAGCTCATCTGGCTCAACTACCCGAACAACCCCACCGGCGCCACCGCGGACTTCGCCTTCTTTGAGAAGGCCGTCGCCTGGGCGAAGCAATACGACGTCGCGATCCTGCACGACAACCCCTACTGCGACGTGGCCTACGACGGGTACAAGCCGATCTCGATCTTCCAGGTGCCCGGCGCCCGTGACGTTGCGATTGAGTTCAATTCCTGGTCGAAGGCCTACAACATGACCGGCTGGCGCATCGGGATGGTCGTTGGGAACGCGACCCTCGTCGACGCCCTGATGCGGGTGAAGTCGAACATCGACAGCGGTATCCCGCAGGCAATCCAGCAGATGGCCATCGAGGCCGTCTACGGGCCCCAGGACTGCATCGACGAGCACAACCGCATCTATCAGCACCGCCGCGACCGCATGGTCGAGGTGTTGCGCAAGATCGGCCTCGAAGTCGACGTGCCGAAGGCCTCGCTCTATGTCTGGGCGAAGCTGCCCGCCGGCGTGACCAGCGGCGAATTCTCCGCGCGCCTGATCGAGGACTGTTCGGTCTTCGTGACGCCCGGTCGCGGCTACGGAGAGAACGGCGAGGGCTACGTCCGCCTGAGCATCACCACCCCTGACGACCGCATGGAAGAAGGGCTCAAGCGCCTGGAGGCGTGGAAGGGGCTGTAGGCGCCTCTTGGCAGCGTGGGGCCGACGAGATTCGCCTGCCCCGCTGCTCGCATTTCCCTGTACCCTGATCCCCAATGCCACGTTCTACGCATTCGACGGCGGCTCAGCGGGACCGAGCCTATCTCGTTGCCGCCGATCTTCGCGGCGCCCTGCTGCCCGCGGATGAATCCATCGAGGAGCTGGCCGAGCTCGCCCGGACGGCCGGGGCGGACGTCGTCGGCAGGACCACCCAGCGCATGGTGCACCCCAACGTCGCCACCTACATCGGCAAGGGCAAAGTCGAAGAGGTGAAGGCTGCCGGGGAGGAGCTGCACGCCAACGTCGTGATCTTCGATGACGAGCTCTCACCGTCTCAGCAGCGGAACCTTGAGCGCGAGCTCGGCACAAAGGTGATCGACCGCACCGCCCTGATCCTGGACATCTTCGCCACCCGCGCCCAGACGAAAGAAGGTCGACTCCAGGTGAGTCTCGCCCAGATGCAATACCTCCTGCCCCGGCTCGCGGGCCAGTGGTCGCACCTCGAGCGGATGGAGGGCGCCATCGGGACCCGCGGCCCCGGCGAAACACAGATCGAAACGGACCGCCGTCTCATTCGTTCCCGGATCAGCAAGATCAAGCGCGACCTGGAGGATGTCCGCCAGCAGCGGTCCCTCTACCGCCGTCAGCGCCAGCGGCGTGGGATCCCGGTGATCGCGCTGGTTGGGTACACGAATGCGGGGAAGTCCACGCTCATGAAGGCCCTGAGCGGCGCGGACGTGTTGGCCGAGGACAGGCTCTTCGCAACACTCGACCCCGTGACCCGGCGCCTGCGCCTGATCTCCGGAGAGACGGTCCTTCTGACGGATACCGTTGGGTTCATCCAGAAGCTGCCCACCGACCTTGTCGCGTCGTTCCGGGCGACGCTGGAGGAGTTGGAAGAGGCCGACCTGCTGGTCCATGTGGTCGACATCTCTCATCCAAACGTGAGTGAGCATGTGGAAACGGTCGAGGCCACGCTCAAGACACTGGGAGTATCCGAGCGGCCGACGCTCCTGGCGCTCAACAAAGTCGACTTGCTTCGCAATGAAGATGGAACGCTCGTGTCAGGTCTCGATGAGGCGGCCGCGGTGATCGACGGCGCCGGGCCGCCACCTGCGAATGTCGTTCTGATCTCCGCTCACAAGCGGTGGGGATTCGGTGCATTGCTCCGTCGCGTGGCCGACGGGCTCGATGGCGGCCTCGATGCGGACGACTCGCGCGGGTACCTTCCGGTAAGATCAGATAACCGCGCGCCGGCCGCTGCCGTTGAATAACGGCCGCCGGATCTGTACAACACACAACATATGACCCTCCCAGACGCTCCGCCTGTCCCGATCCCGCATCCGCGCGGCCCTTTGGCGCCGTACCGTGTGCTCGACTTCGCCGACGAGAAGGGGCAACTCTGCGCCCGCATCCTCGGCGAGCTCGGTGCAGACGTCATCAAGGTTGAACCCCGCGAAGGCGACCCTACCCGCCAGAACGGCCCCTTCTTCAAGGGCGAACAGGGGCCCAACACCAGCCTCTGGTGGTGGGCCATGAACGCGGGGAAGCGCTCAGTTACCTGTGAACTGCGGCTTGCTCCCGGGCGTGAGCTCGCCCAGAAGCTCGTTGCCGCCGCCGACATCGTGATCGAAACCTCGGCGCCCGGTAAGGCAGCGGCCCTGGGGCTCGACTACGAGACCCTCTCGGCCATCAACCCTGGCATCATCGTCGTAAGCATCACGAACTTCGGACAGACGGGTCCCTACAAAGACCTGCTCGCGACGGACATTGTCGGCTCCGCGATGGGCGGCCACATGTACCTGAACGGTGACCCAGAGCACGGCCCCG
>DATCGT010000092.1:0-3778 GCA_036508775.1 Tepidiformaceae bacterium
GATGCTGAGGGCGTGGTCCCGGACTACACGTTTGATGAACTGAGCGAACTTCTCGTGATACCAGAGTTGCAGGTGGTCGCCTGATGGCGGGCGAGAAGCGGACCTGGGGTGGGCGTTTCGATGGCGACATGGATGCGCTGACCGCTGCGTACACGGCGGGGGTGGACGAGGGCCTCTACGAATACGACATCGCCGGTTCCGTTGCTCACGCGCGGATGCTGGGTGCGCGGGGCATCATCTCCGGGACGGATGCGGCGGCGATCGTCGCGGGCCTCGCGCTGGTGCTCGATGACTTTCGCGCGGGGCAGGTCACGTGGCGGCCTGAACTCGAGGACATCCACACGCATGTCGAAGTGCTGCTGCGCGAGCGAATCGGCGAGGCGGCGGGGCGACTTCATACGGCCCGGTCGCGCAATGACCAGGTGTCGCTCCTCAATCACCTGCTCGTCCGGCAGTGCTGCGATGACGCGGCGGAGGCCCTCGCGGCGCTGCTCGGCGTGATCTGTGATCTGGGTGAGAAGCACGCCGCCGACCCGATGCCCGGATATACGCATGTCCAGCGGGCGCAGCCGATCACTCTCGGGCATCACCTGCTCGCGTACGGCGAGATGCTCCTGCGTGACCGCGGGCGCTTCCTGGATTGCCGACGCCGGACCAACGTCATGCCACTCGGCTCGGGCGCGCTGGCCGGGTCGCCGTATCCGCTCGATCGCGAGATGGTGGCGAGCGAACTGGGCTTCGATAGCGTTTCGCGGAACAGCCTTGATGCGACCGCCGACCGCGACTTCGTGGCGGAGTTCATCGCGGCCTGCGCGATCACGCAGGTCCATCTCTCCCGCCTGGCCGAGGAAGTAGTCCTCTGGGCGACCGCGGAGTTTGGGTTTGTGCGGCTGCCGGATGGCTTCGCCACCGGTTCGAGCATGATGCCGCAGAAGAAGAATGCCGACGTCGCCGAACTGGCGCGTGGCCGGACCGGACGCGTCTTTGGTGAGTTGATGAACGCCCTGACGATGCAGAAGGGCCTGCCTTTGGCCTACAACCGCGACCTCCAGGAAGACAAGCTGGCGGTCATGAACGCGGCAGGCGTCGTCATCCCGACGTTGCAGATCTTTGCCGCGATGCTCCCCGCGCTTGGCTTCAACCTGGATCGCATGCGAAGGGCGGCCGGGGAGAGCTTCTCGCTCGCGACTGACATCGCCGACTACCTCGTGAAGAAGGGCATGCCCTTCCGCGAGGCGCACGAGATTGTGGGGGGACTCGTACGCGAGTGTGAGCAGCGTGGGTGTGAGTTGAACCGGCTGCCGATGGCGGTGTATCAGGCAGCGAGTGAGCTGTTCACGGTCGATGTTCTCGAGATCAGCGTCGAGTCAGCGCTTGCCGCGCGTGACCTTCCGGGCGGAACGGCACCGAAGCGAGTCAGGGAAGCGGCGAAGGAACTGCGCGCGGCCCTGGAATAGCCGTCGCTAGAGTTCGATGCCGTCAACGGGTGGAATGCGGTGTCCCATCGTCAGACCGAGGAGCAGCCACTCTTCGAGGACTTCGCGGAGGTCGGAGCGGCAATCTGCCACCGACCCGGCGGTGGCATACACGCCGTCAAGGCCGGGGATCGCGCCATAAATCGTGGTTCCGCAGTCGATGATCTCGTAGTGAGCCCGGGCCATCGCGGCATCGAGGTATGTAGTGAGTACGGGCGCACTGCTCACGCGCTCAAGTATACCTCGATGCCGCCGGCGCTCAGTCGGTGATGAGTTTGACCAGGTCGGCTGTTGCCTTCGCGGCGGCGACGACCTTCTCCTTCTCATCGGCGGTCAGCGGCAGTTCGAAGCGGCGCTGAACGCCACCCTCGCCGAGCTGGCAGACCGTGCCCGAGTAGACGTCCTTGATGCCATATTCGCCCTGGTGGAGGGTCGAGCAGGGCATCAGGCGGCGCTGGTCGAGGAGAATCGCTTCGACCATGGCGATCGTCGCGGCGGACGGGGCGTAGTAGGCGCTGCCGGTCTTGTAGAGTTCGCCGATCTCGGCGCCACCGCGCATCGCACGGGCGACGAGTTCCTGCACCTTGTCGGCGGGCAGGAGGTCGGTCAGCGGGACGCCACCGATGCGGGTCTGGGAGACGACCGGGACCATGGTGGTGTCGGTATGGCCGCCGATGACGTAACCGTTGACGTCGACCGGGGATACGCCGAGGGCTTCGGCGACGAAGTGGCGGTAGCGGGCGCTGTCGAGCATGCCGCCCTGGCCGATGACGCGCTCCTTCGGGAAGCCGCTGGCCTTGAGGGCCACGTGGCACATCGCGTCCATGGGGTTGGCGAAGATGATGATGACGGCGTTCGGGCTGTGCTTTGCGGCCTCGGCGACCTTGGCGCGGACGATGGCGGCGTTGCCGTTGAGCAGCTCTTCGCGGCTCATGCCGGGCTTGCGGGGGGCGCCGGCGGTGCAGACGATGACATCGCTGTTCTTCGTCTCGTCCCAGCCGTCGGTGGCGGAGAGGCGGGAGCTGATGCCCATCCAGGGCATCGCCTGCGATTCATCGAGTGCCTTGCCGAAGTGCATCGTGCCTGCGAACTGGGGGTCGTCCTGGAGAACGACGTCGCAGATATTTCGTTCGATCAGACGCTGAGCCATCGCTCCGCCGGTCATACCGGCGCCAATAATTGTTACCTTCTTGCGGGCCATGGGCAGTCCCCTCGGGTAAGTAAATTTGAGTCGGCGGTAGCGTACCATCGGAGCCGATAAATGCACGCCGAGGACGGGCGACTATCGACAGCTTGGATGTGATCATCGACGCGGGCGTGCCGGTTCGGGCCCGCGTCGTGTCATGGTCACCGCGCCACTCGCTTGGCGTAAACTAAAGACATGAAATTTCCGGTGACGATGTACCAGGACGAAGATGGCTTCTTCATCGTCGAATGTCCGACGATTCCAGGCTGCATGAGCCAGGGCCGGACATCTGCTGAAGCGCTGTCGAACATCAGAGAGGCGATCCAGCTCTGTCTGGAGGTCCGCCGTGAGGATGGCCTGCCGTTAACGGTCCCGATCGAGTCGCATGAGGTGGAAGTGGCGGTAAGTGACTAAGGTTCCTCGCATCTCAGGGCGGGAGGCGATCGGAGCGTTCCAGCGTGCTGGCTGGTCGGTTGCGCGGCAAAGTTCGAGTCATGTCGTGTTGCGCAAGGATGATTCCAGCTTGCGATTGTCGATTCCCCTGCACGACCTTCTTGGGGTCGGACTCCTACGAGACCAGATCGCCAAGGCAGGGGTTTCGGTTGAAGAGTTCGTTAGATTCCTGAAGTGAATGTGCCCGGGTCCTTCTAAACAGCACCCGCCCTACACTGGAGCCCGTGGACCAGGCCCACATTCGCAACTTCTGCATCATTGCCCACATCGATCATGGTAAGTCGACGCTGGCCGATCGTCTCCTTGAGACGACGGGCACCGTCGCACACCGGGACATGGCGGCGCAGCTGCTTGATTCCATGGACCTTGAGCGGGAGAAGGGAATCACAATCAAGGCGGCGGCGGCCCGGATGCCCTACCGCGCGGCCGACGGCACGCTCTACGAATACAACCTGATCGACACGCCGGGCCACGTCGACTTCACCTATGAGGTCTCGCGCAGCCTCGCCGCCTGCGAGGGCGCGGTGCTGCTGGTCGATTCCACGCAGGGGGTCGAGGCACAGACCGTGGCCAACGCCTACCTGGCGATCGACAACAACCTCGAGATCGTCCCGGTGCTCAACAAGATCGACCTCCCGGCGAGCAACGTGCCCGAGGCCGAGCT
>DATCGT010000093.1:0-7850 GCA_036508775.1 Tepidiformaceae bacterium
AGAAATTTTTGCTGAGCGAGTCGGAGATCCCGACGCACTGGTACAACATCGCGGCGGACCTGAAGAACCCGCCGGCGCCGCCGCTGCACCCGGCCACCCACGAACCGGTGGGGCCGGAAGCGCTCGCACCACTCTTCCCTATGGAACTGATCAAGCAGGAAGTTAGTTCGGAACGGTACATCGCCATCCCGGACGAGGTGCGCGAGATCTACCGCATCTGGCGGCCAGCTCCGCTTATCCGCGCGACGGGACTCGAGAAGGCACTCGATACGCCGGCCCACATCTACTACAAGTACGAAGGCGTCTCGCCCTCGGGCTCGCACAAGCCGAATACGGCCGTCGCGCAGGCCTACTACAACAAGCAGGAAGGCGTGAAGCGGATTGCGACTGAGACCGGTGCGGGCCAGTGGGGCTCTTCGCTGGCGTACGCCTGCAACATGTTCGGGATCGAGTCCAAGGTCTACATGGTCAAGATCTCGTACCAGCAGAAGCCATACCGCCGCTCGATGATGGAACTCTGGGGCGGGAAGGTCGTGGCCAGCCCGAGCACCGATACGAATTCCGGACGCCAGGCACTGGCCGAGGACCCGAATAGCAACGGATCGCTGGGCATGGCCATCAGCGAAGCCGTCGAAGACGCGGCGATGCGTGAGGACACCAAGTACTCGCTGGGCAGCGTGCTGAACCACGTCCTCCTTCATCAGACGGTGATCGGACAGGAAGCGATCAAGCAGATGGAGATGGCCGGGGAATACCCGGACGTCGTCGTCGGCTGCGCGGGGGGCGGGTCCAACGCGGCTGGGCTGATGTTCCCGTTCCTGAAGGACAAGCTCGACGGAAAGCGGAACACCCGGTTCCTGGCCGTCGAACCAGCATCGTGCCCGAGCCTGACGAAGGGCGAATACCGGTATGACTTCGGCGACGTCGCCGGCCTGACGCCACTCATGAAGATGTACACCCTCGGCCACACGTTCATGCCGCCGGGAATCCACGCGGGCGGCCTCCGCTACCACGCGATGGCACCGATGCTCTGCCAGCTGTACGCCGAGGGCTACATCGAGGCCAGGGCCTACTCGCAGAACCCCTGCTTCGAGGCGGCAACGCTGTTTGCTCGCACCGAGGGCATCATCCCGGCACCGGAGAGCAGCCACGCAATCCGGGGCGCGATCGACGAAGCATTGCAGGCCAAGGAAGAGGGCAAAGGTCGCACCATCCTCTTCAACCTGAGCGGCCACGGGCTGCTCGACCTGCAGGCATACGACGACTACCTCGCCGGCCGACTGGTCGACGACGAATACCCCGCTGAGAAGGTCAAAGAGGCGATGAAGAGCCTCCCCGTGATCTAGCAGCGACTACGGGATTGAGGGTCGTGCCCGGCTGATCCGGGCACGACCCGAACCATTCGGACCCGGGACACCATGGGGTTGGCGGATGCCTGAATACGAGTACCAGAACATCGAGGCGTGGAACACGACCGTGAAACTCACGGCCGCTATTGGCCGGCTCAAGATCGGTTCGAATCTGAAGGCGTCGACCGACGCTCAACAGAAGGCGTTCGAACAGGCCGGGCTCGCCTGTGCACTGATCGCGGAGGGAAGTACGCGAGAGGGTGGCGGAGCGGTGCCGCTCTACCGTGACGCGCGAGGCGCGCTCGCGCAGGCCCGGTCGTGGCTTCACGTTCTCGCTGCCGTGACGAACGAGCCGGATTCCGTTTTCGGAAACGAACTCGACCTTGCCGAGCAGGCATCAAGGCAGCTCAGCGCGATGGTTCGCACGATTGACCGGGCACCGGCGGCGCCACGACCGCCGATGCGCGGACCGGGGCCGTTGCCCCGCCCGGCCGGGCGCCCACCGGGAGGTCCCCGGTGAACGAGCGGAAGCGCATCCTGACGGGCATCAGGCCGACGGGGTCATTACACCTCGGTCACTATGCGGGTGCGCTCGAAAACTGGTTACGCCTGCAGTCAGAGTACGAGTGTTACTTCCTGATCGCTGACTACCAGGTCTCGGACTACGCGGATGACATTGCGCGGGTACGGGACTCGGTGTGGGAGGTCGCACTCGACTGGCTGGCCGTGGGCCTCAACCCGGAAAGCGGCCACTTCGTGATCGAAAGCCTCGTGCCAGAGCACGCGGAACTGACGACGTGGCTGAGCTGGTTCCTGCCGCTGGGGATGCTCCAACGCAACCCGACGCTCAAGGCGGAGATGGCCGATTTCGGCAAGAAGTCCGTGCCGGTCGCGTTCTTCACCTACCCGGTGATGCAGGTCGCGAACATCCTGATGCCGCGTGCGCACCTCGTACCGGTGGGAGAGGACCAACTCCCCCACATCGAGATGACCCGCGAACTGGCACGCCGCTTCAACCGACAGTTCAAGGAAGTGTTCCCGGAGCCGGAAGGGCTGGTGGGGCGCGTGCCGCGGCTCGTCGGCGTCGACGGGCAGGCGAAGATGAGCAAATCGCTGAACAACGCCATCTACCTGAAGGACGACGCGAAAACGGTCACCCAGAAGGTGATGGGGATGTTCACTCCCCGGATGAGCCCGACGGACCCCGGAGACCCGGAGGTCACGCCCGCGTTCATGTACCACGAAGCATTCAATCCCGACCGGGCGGAAGTTGAGGATCTGAAGGAGCGCTACCGCAAGGGTGCGGTGGGAGATGCGGAGGTGAAGCGTAAGCTCGCCGCGGCCATCAATACGTTCCTCGATCCCATCCGCGACCGGCGAGCCACTTACGCCGCGAACATGCCACACGTTCGGGAAGCGCTCGAATATGGAACCAACCAGGGGAGGGCGATTGCTCGCGAGACCATGGAAATGGTGCGTGACGCCCTCGACCTTGGGTACCTGGGGAAGTATTGATGCTGCGCCCAACGCTCGAAGAGGTCCGCGCCATCGCAAGCCGGGGCGAGGGAAATCTCGTCCCGATCTTCCGAGAGGTGACGGCTGACCTGGAGACGCCGGTGTCGGCGTTCCTCAAGGTGCAGAAGGGGCCGTATTCGTTCCTTCTCGAGTCAGTGGAAGGCGGGGAGCGGCTGGCCCGCTACTCGTTCATCGGGACGCAGCCCTACCGTGTCCTGAAGACAGGCCCGGGACAGGAGTATGACGGGGATCCCCTGATCCCTCTGGAAGCGGAGATCTCGCGCTTCAAAGCGGTGCCGGTCGATGGGGTCCCGGCATTCACCGGCGGAGCCATCGGCTACGTCGCCTACGACGCGGTCCGGCATTTCGAGCCTCGCATGGCGCGCGAACAGGAAGATCCCCTCGGGTTGCCGGAGGCGATGTTCCTCTTTTGCGACTCGATGGTGGTCTTCGACCACCTCCGCCACACTATCAAGATCATTGCCCATTGCCGACTCGACGGGAACCTGGACGCTTCGTATTACCACGCGGCGGCTCAGATCGACGAGATCGCCAGGCGGCTCGCCAACCCGACGGTTGCCCTCCCGATCGAGGAGGTCGAGGCGGTTCTCCAAACCGACACACGTGCGGAATCAAATGTCGGGCGCGAAGGTTACGAGCTCATGGTGGAGCGCATCCGCGAAAAGGTGATCGAGGGTGAAGTGATCCAGGCGGTCCCGTCGCAGCGGCTGGCAAGAAAGACCGCCGTCCACCCGTTCAACATCTACCGCCAGCTACGGACCGTGAACCCATCGCCCTACATGTTCTACCTCGACATGGGGGACTTTCAGATTGTCGGGGCTTCGCCGGAGATGCTCGTCCGTGTGGAAGACGGGGTCGTGACCAACCACCCCATCGCCGGGACGCGCCCCCGGGGAGCCACCCCGGAGGAGGACGATCGGCTGGCAAAGGAACTCCTGGCCGACGAGAAGGAACTGGCCGAACACATCATGCTCGTGGACCTCGGCCGAAATGACGTCGGGCGGGTGGCGAAGCCGGGCACCGTGAAGGTCGAATCGCTGATGCAGATTGAGCGCTACTCGCACGTTATGCACATCGTCTCGCGCGTTTCGGGGAAGCTCAGGGAGGACCGGACGCCTTACGACGCGTTCCGGTCGGTGTTCCCCGCGGGGACGGTGAGCGGCGCTCCGAAAGTCCGCGCGATGGAAATCATCGCGGAACTGGAACACCAGCGCAGGGGCGTCTACGCAGGCGCTGTGGGCTATGCGAGCTTCGCCGGGAGCCTCGACACCTGCATCGCGATCCGAACGATGGTGGTGAAGGACGGCGTAGCCTACCTGCAGGCAGGCGGTGGGATCGTCTACGATTCGGTGCCAGCAACGGAATACGAAGAGACGGTCAACAAGATGAAGGCCCTCATGCGCGCGATCGACCAGGCTGAGATAGCCTCGGCCGAGATGAGCGCGGTCAGCGCCAGGTAGAGCGACATGACCACACGGCAGACCCAACCCACGGCCAGCGTCTCCCTTCTCCTATGGGACGGCGAGCGGGTGTTCCTGGTTCGCCGAGATGGCACGCGGGGGTTGTTTCCGCACGCGTGGACCCTCCCGGGTAACCCGCTACAGGCCGATGAGACCGCGAAGTCAGGCGCGGGTCGCATTTGCCGGGACGCACTGGGAGTGGCGGCGGAGCGCGTCGTGGCGGTTAGGGAGCTGGGTGAGCCGTCACCGTTCCGACAGGAACGTGGCCCAGACACGCTGATGCGGGTTGTTGCCTGGGCAGGAGAGCCCGTGGCCCGGCTCGCCAACTGGGAACGGGGCGAGTGGTTTTCCATCGAGGAGATGGCGAAGTTGCGCATGCTGCGCGAAGGCCGCGAGCTGATCTCAGGGGAATGCGAGCGCATTCAGCAAGCCGAGAGCCGGCGATGAGCCAGACCATCTACCTCGCCGCGATGGTCGTCCGCGAGGCGCGGCTGCTGCTGGTCCGGCCCGCGCCAGACGCCCCCTGGGAACTCCCGGGCGGCCCGCTTCTGCCCGAGCACGATGACGTGGACGCGGGAATGGACGCAATCCTCACGGCGATGGGCGTAAACGCCCCTGCGATTGAAGAAGACTTCGTGCACACCATCTTCATGTCGGGAACCGACGGGCCGCTCATCTACAACATTTACGCGCCGTCCGAATGGTTCGGAGAGCCGGCCCTGCCGCAGGCGGCCGGGTCGGCCTGGTTCGCACTGGAGGAAGTCGAAGCGATCGACATGGACGACCAGGTCCGAAGCGCCGTTCTCGAGGCATACGGCATGCGCGAACCGAGCGACGACACCGGCGACATTCTCAGCGCCATGGGAAACGGCTTCGAGCCGTTCAAACCCGGGCTGCGACTCGTGGACACCTCAGAACCCGCCGGCATGGGTAACGAAGAAGAGTCGCGGGCATCCGCGTTCAGAGGACTGGAAGATGACCTAGTTGCGGGGCTGGATCGGCTGACAACGTCCGCCCTGGACCGAAGGACGCGGGGGCTCGCGGTCCTCGCGATGCTGACCGTGCTCCGCGCGAGCCACACCGACATCCGGGCGCAGGTCGAGGACACCCTGGATGCAGGCGCCGGACCCGACCAGGTGGCCGAAACACTTCGAATGGCAGGCATCTACGCCGGATTCCCGACCGCGAGAGAGGCATGGGCCGTCATGGAAGAGGTCTTCGTTTCGCGCGGGATCACCCAGTCGAGGTCGCCCCGATGAGGCGTGCGCGATGACATTAACGAAGCAGGTCGAGCATGTCGGCGTGCGGTTTTATCGAATCGGCGGGGTCGAGCTGGTGCTGGTGCCTCTGATGAAGGAAGTCGCCTCGTTCACCCGCTCCGCGGGAGACGGCTACTTTCTGGTCTCGCTGATCGGCGAGCCGGGAACCGCGTACCCGTTGGACCTGCGGTCGGCCGCCTCGTATGACCCCGAGTACCTCGGGAAGAAGCTGCGGCTCGACCGGCGAGGCTATGGCTACACCCCGGAGGAACTGGCGCAGGCACTCGGGGAAATTGCCCGGGACATGGACGAGGAGGAGGCGCGCGACTGATGGTTACTCTGCTGATCGACAACTACGACAGCTTCACCTACAACCTCTACCAGTACCTGGCCGAACTGGGGGCGGACGTCGTCGTCTACCGAAACGACCAGATTACGCTCGCGGACTGCATCAAGCTGAACCCCGATCACGTCGTGATATCGCCGGGCCCGGGTGACCCGGACGACGCAGGTATCTCGCGGGAAGTGATCCGGCACTTCGCAGGGAAAGTGCCGGTGCTAGGCGTCTGTCTCGGCCACCAGTGCATCTACGACGTGTACGGCGGAACGGTCGCGGGCGCCGGCGAAATCAAGCACGGCAAGACATCCGTGATCCACCACGATGGGCACGGGGTGTTCAGTGGTGTGCCGAACGACTTCAAAGCCGTCCGCTACCACTCGCTCGCGGGTACGCCCGAGACGAAGCCGGAAGCACTGGAGGTCACGGCAACCTCCGAGAGCGGGATCATCATGGGGATTCGCCACCGTGAACTGACGGTTGAAGGCGTGCAGTTCCACCCGGAATCGATCGCGACAGAACACGGCAAAGAGATGCTGAAGAACTTCCTTGCGGAGGAGGGCGGGAAATGGTGATGCAGGACGTCATCCGGTCGTTGACGGAAGGCGAGCGAACAACCGCTTCGCAGACGGCTGATGCTATCGAAGCGATCATGACGGGAGCGGCGACGCCGGCGCAGATTGGCGCCTTCCTCGCCGCCCTGCGCATCCGGGGCGAGACACCGGAAATCGTGGCTGCCTGCCTCGAAGTCATGCACGCCCACGCCGAACCGGTGCCGGTCGACGACGTGATCGACCTTTGCGGGACCGGCGGCGACGGGATCGACACCTTCAACGTCTCCACGGCCGCCGGATTCGTCGTCGCCGCGGCCGGCGCCCGGGTCGCGAAGCACGGGAATCGCGCCGCTTCCTCGAAGTGCGGCAGCGCGGACCTGCTTGAAGCGCTGGGCGCCCGCATCGACCTAGGGGGCCAACAGGCGGCCCAGGTCATTGAATCGTGCGGCTTCTGCTTCCTGTTCGCGCAGCGTTTTCACCCCGCGATGCGCCACGTCGGTGGGCCGCGCCGGGAGATGGGGATCCGGACGGTGTTCAACCTCCTCGGGCCCCTCACCAATCCCGCGAAGCCGCGGGCTCAACTCGTAGGCGTCGGTGCACAGGGGCTGGGGCCACTTGTCGCCCAAACACTGGCGCTGCGAGGCATGAAGCGGGCGATGGTCGTGCATTCGGCAGATGGCCTCGACGAGATCAGTCCGGCCGGCATCACCCATGCGTGGGTGGTTGGAGAGGGAGTCGTCCGGGAGCAGGAACTTCGTCCTTCGGATTTCGACCTCCCCGAGCACCCTCTGGCGGCGGTCCGAGGAGGCGATCCGGCCGAGAACGCAGGAACCATGCTGGCCGTCCTGGACGGGCACGAGGGTGCGATGACGGACTTCGTCCTGATGAACGCGGCAGCTGGATGTTATGTCGCGGGGCTCGTCCCCGATTTCGCGTCGGGCACCGCGCTCGCTCACGAGGCGCTGGCGTCCGGTCGCGCCCGCGAGGTGTTCGACCACTACGTGGCGCTGAGCAAAGAACTGGCTGATGGCTGAAAGAACGATCCTCGAAGCAATCGTGGCCCAGCGCGTCCAGGATGTGCGCGCCGCGAAAGCTCGACACCCGGCGGATGTGCTCCGGGCGAAGCTCGACGACGCGCCCCGACCTATCGACTTTGTTGCGCGGCTGCGCGCCGCGGCACCGATGGCGCTCATCGCCGAGGTGAAGCGAGCCTCCCCGAGCAAGGGGGACATCGCACTCGACGCGAAGGCGGCCGAGCGTGCGCTCCAGTACGCGGGTGGCGGGGCGGCAGCGATCTCCGTGCTGACCGAACCGACGTGGTTCAAAGGCACACTCGACGACATGCTGGCGGCTCG
>DATCGT010000094.1:0-4350 GCA_036508775.1 Tepidiformaceae bacterium
GTAGGGACGCTGAGAAGGAAGGGACATGGATCTGAGATTTGGGGAGCCAGAAGAGAAGCTCCGGGCGGAAGTCCGGAAGTTCCTCGATGAGAACATGCCGAAGGCCGGCGATCCTCGTCAGACTGATGAGGCTTTCGCGGACGCGAAGAAGTTCAACGCGGCTCTTGCGGCGCGCGGCTGGATAGCGCCGGCGTGGCCGAAGGAATACGGCGGGCTAGCCGCGAACGTCAAAGAACAGATGGTCTTCAACGAAGAGTTCGGCTACTACGGCGCGCCTGACACTGGTACCCGCGGCTTCGGCGTCGGCATGATCGGCCCCACGCTCATCATTCACGGCACGGCGGAGCAGAAGAAGCGCTATCTGCCGAGGATCACGAGCGGCGAGGACATCTGGTGCCAGGGCTACAGTGAGCCGGGCGCGGGCAGCGACCTTGCCAGCCTCCAGACGCGTGCCGTCCGCGATGGCGATGAGTACGTGATCAACGGCCAGAAGATCTGGACCTCCGGCGGACACCGCGCGAACCAGATGTTCTGCCTCGTCCGCACGGACCCGGAGGCGCCGAAGCACCGGGGCATCTCGTTCCTGCTGATCGACGACATCATGAACCGCCCGGGGCTCAGCATCCGCCCGCTGATCAACATGGCAAACCGCCATCACTTCAACGAAGTCTTCTTCGAAGACGTCCGCGTGCCCGTCGGCAATCGAATCGGCGAAGAGAACCGCGGCTGGTATGTCGCGATGACCCTCCTCGACTTCGAACGCTCCGGCATCGGGACGACGGCCTCGCAGAAGCACACTCTCGAAAAGATCGTCGGCTACCTCAAGGAAGCTCCCGCAGAGAAGAGGGCGCAGTATCGCGTTCGCGCAGCCGATCTTGTCGTCGCGAACAACGTTGGGCGCTACCTTGGCTACCGCATTGGTTACATCCAGTCGCGGGGCATGGTGCCGAACTACGAATCGTCGGTTGTGAAGATCTACCAGTCGGAACTGGGCCAGAAGATCTACAACTTCGGCGTCAGCATGCTGGGCCTGTCGGGCCAGTTCATGCCGGAAGAGCCGAGGGCTCCCTTCTCCGGCGAGCTGCCCGAGCAGTACATCCAGTCGGTGCCGAGCACCATCTACAGTGGATCGAACGAGATCCAGCGGAACGTCATCGCGACACGCGGGCTGGGCCTGCCTCGCGGTTAAGCCGCACTCACGGACTTGCCTTCAACAGGGCCCGCAAACGCGGGCCCTGTTCTCGTTCCGGGCCCTACAATGGCGTCGTGCTCTACCCGCGGCAGTTCGAACGACGAGTCGTGGCCACAGGCAACGTCAGCCTCGTTGTTCTCGGGGTGTTCTTCGCGGCGCTCGCCTACTGGCAGGTGTTCCGGACGGACCTCGCGCAGGAGAAGTACAACCCGCGCCTCGTGAGCGCTTTCAACGACCCGGGCCGGGGCAGGATCCTCGACCGGAACGGTGGAGTGCTCGCGGCGACTCTGCCTTCGGGCCAGCGGAGCTACCCGGATCCGTCGGTTGCCCACGAGGTTGGGTACATTGACCCGCGCTTCGGCTCGTCTGGCGCTGAGTTTGTCTTCAACTCCTTTCTCAGCGGTCGCGCCGGTGCCGGGGGCTGGTCCGCCGCGTTCTCCGCGGAATTCAGTCGCACCGCGCGGACGGGTCTCGACGTCCGCCTGACGATCGACCCGGCCATCCAGAGGGCCGCTTCCCAGTCACTCGGGGCCCGGACGGGAGCGGTGGTCGCTCTCGACCCGCGGACGGGTGAGGTCCTGGCGATGGTCAGCGTTCCGACCTTCGACCCGGGGGCTATCGCGAAGGACGGCGACCAGCTTGTGAAGGACCCAACGTCGCCACTTCTCAACCGGGCGACCCAGGGCAGCTATCCGCCGGGGTCGACTTTCAAGACCGTGACGGCCATCTCCGCCCTTGAGAACGGCGTGATCACGCCGCAGACCAGTGTCACCTGTGCGGGCCAGTACGTCGTGGATGGCTTCCCGATCTCCTGCAACAACGTGGTCCAGGGCAACGGGACATATCCGTTCAAGAATGCGTTCACCTACTCGGTCAATGCGATATTCGCCCAGGTCGGGGTCGCGCTGGGATGGGACAGGCTCCAGGCGACAGCCGAGCGGCTCGGATTCGGCCAGTCGCTGAATTTCACGCTCGACACCGCACCAACCCAGATCACGAACCCGGGAACGGCGCTGACGAAGACGCTCCTGGCAAACACGGCTTTTGGCCAGGGGGAGCTGCTTACCACGCCCCTTGAAATGGCCACCATCGCCGCTGCGATTGCGAACGGCGGAGTGCTCGCTTCTCCGCACCTTGGGCTCGCCGTGATGGATGGCAATACCGTCGTCGACCGGCTCGAGCAGCCGACCTTCAAGCGGGTCATCGGAGCCGATGTAGCCGCGACCCTGAACGACTTCATGGTTTCGGTCGTGGATGCGGGACAGGCGGCTGGTGTGGCGATCCCCGGCGTGAAGGTCGCGGGGAAGACGGGGACAGCTGAGACAGGTTCCGGGACGTCGCACGCGTGGTTCATCGCCTTCGCACCGGCCGACAACCCGACGATCGCGGTGGCGGTGATTGCGGAGGACGGGGGCCGCGGGAGCGTGGTCGCGGCCCCGATTGCGGGTGCGGTGATCAAGGCGGCGCTCGGGCGATGAGCGACAGGCATTCGAGCCGATTCGAGCGTCTCCTTGAGACTACCGCCCGGAAGGTGGGCGGAGGGTCGCTGCATCCCGTTGAGCTGCTGCAGCGGGTCCAGCAGGCCGTCGAGGCCACTCGTACGAGCGAGGGCAAGGTGGCAAATGACATCCGGATCTCGCTTCACCCCGATGACTACGACCGCTTCCGGGTGGATCTGCCTCGCCTGAAGTCGCAGATCGATCGTCTGCTCGACGCCCGGGAGAAGCGCGACGGGCTGACGCGCTTCGGCGAGCGCCGCGTGGCGTTCGAGTCTTCACTGGATGTCGCCGCGGGGATGCCAGGGGTCACCGCCCGATTCGCGAACATCGTCCGGCTTGGGAGCGAAGCCTCGGCCGGAGCCACCCGCCGCCTCTCGCGTCACACCGGCCTGGCGCTCGTCTTCGATGACGGTTCAAGGGTTACCCTGACGCATACTCCGTTCACGATCGGGCGGGCCTCGGACAACGATCTCGTGCTGGTCGATCTCACCGTTTCGGTGCATCACGCCGAGATCGTCCGGGCGCTCGACGGCTTTGCGATTCGCGATCTCGGCAGCCGGAATGGCATCGCCGTGGATGGCGAAACGTTGCGCGATGGTGGTATTTCGCCGGGTGCCACAATCACGCTCGGAAACACAGTGCTTCGCCTGGAGTCCGACGGTGGGTGATTCGACTGAACTCCTCGTTCTTCGACTTGCGCTGATCGGACTGATCTTCGTGTTCGTGCTGGGTGTGTCGCTGACGATGAGGACTGGCCTGCGCAGCCGCGTGTCGGAACGGCCCGCGCGCCGTGTCACGCGTGGCTCGCGGCTCGTGATCGTTGTGCCGGGCCGCACCGGCTTTGAGGTCGGGGATGAGTTGCCGGTGGCCGGGGAGATGACGATCGGTCGAAACCCCGCAAACGGGATCGTCCTCGCTGACCCGTCGGTCTCGGGATTCCATTCGATGCTGGTTTCTCTGGCCGGTGGGTGGCGGCTGACGGATAGCGGCAGCACTAATGGAACCTTCGTGAACGGGCACGCGATCGACGGGCACGGGGTGTTGCTGCGCGGCGGCGAGGAGATCGCCTTCGGGAAAGTGATCGCCCGGTTGCAGGGCTAATCCGCGCTGGTCTGCGAGATCCCGAGCAGCAGGCCCACCAGTGCGAAGTTCACAACGAGGCTGGATCCCCCGTAGCTCACGAAAGGCAGCGTGATGCCGGTCGTTGGTATGAGGCGGAGATTGCCGGCGATGATGACCGCAGCCTGGATGGCGACCAGGAGGCCGATACAGGCCGCAAGCAGGCTCCCGTAGTCGTCCTCCTGGTGGAGCGCGATGCGGAGGCCGGCGAAGAGGAACGCGACGTAAAGCAGGACGATGCCGAGCGCTCCGGCCAGCCCCAGTTCTTCGCTGATGGCGCTGAAGATGTAGTCGGTGGTCACTACCGGGATGTCGTCCGGCTGGCCAAGACCCAGGCCTTCGCCTGTAATGCCCCCGGCCTGGATGGCGTAGACACTCTGCAGCGACTGGAAGCCAGCCCCCTGCGCATCCGCATGGGGGTCGAGCCAGACATCGATTCTTGTGTGGACGTGGCCGAACGCGAGATACCCGAGGAAGAGCGCCACGCAGAGCAGCGCGATGCCGCCGAAGACGAAACGGAGGCGACCCGTCGCGAGGTAG
>DATCGT010000095.1:0-5093 GCA_036508775.1 Tepidiformaceae bacterium
GCCAACGGCTTCTTCGTGCCCGCATTCCTGGTGCTGCTCGGGGCGACGTTGAATCTGCGAGGGCTGGCGACCAGTCCGTCCGCCGCGGCCCTCGCGCTTACCATGGCGGGCACGGTGATCCTCATCCACCTTGCGGGCGCATTCGTGGGCTCACGGACGGACCGGTTGGCGCTGGGGCTGTCTGCATCGGGCCAACTGGGGCTGCCGGCCGCGGCCGCTTCGTTGGGACTCGCCAGCGGAGCCATCAGCCCGACCGTCGCGGCGGCGATCGTTGGTGCGGGCTGCCTCACCCTGGTGGCGGCCGCGATCGGCAGCGCACTCCTGGCCTCCGAGACTCCGCCGCCATCTCCAACTCCAGGCACGCCCACGACAGCCGACGGTTCGGCTGTCCAATCCGCTCCGCAGGCCACAGTGCCGGTAGCCCCGAAGACAGCGTGAGTCTCGGAAGCATCCTCTTCCCGGATGCTCGATATGCAAGGGTGTTGGAGTCAGGTAAATTCTCTCTCTCACACCCGGCATAGAGGCGGAACAAAAGATGAAAAAGAGCGGCTCCAAAAAGGAGCAGGACGGACAACCTCCAGCTGCGGCATCCCGCGCCGACCTCTGGGCGGCGATCGATGTTGGCAGTGCGACCATCCACCTCCTGGTGGGCGCGCTTGAGGAAAGCGACGGACAACCTGGCGTCCGGCACATCGAAAGCCGTGCGACAGTGCTCGACCTGGGTGTTGATGTCGCTCAGGAAGGCGCCATTGGGGAGAAGGCGGCTGGCCGGATTGCTTCGACGCTTACCCGATATGTGAAGGTCGCAAAGCGTTACACGGACAACATCGTGATCGCCGCAACGGAGGCCAGCAGGAGCGCGAGCAATCGTGCCCAGGTGCTGGGGCCTCTCTCTGAGTCGATCGGGTATCCGGTCCACCTCCTTTCGGGCCGCCGTGAGGCCCAGCTGGGCTTCCTGGGGGTGCAGTCTTCGCTGCCATCTGTGGGTTGCCAGGTCGTCATTGATTCGGGTGGCGCTTCTACCGAGGTATCGGTAACCGACGGCCGGGGGCTCAAGACCTCAACATCGATTCCGCTGGGAGCGGCCGTCCTGGGCGCCGGGATCGACGGAGACCCGCCTCCACCCCTGGCATGGGCGCTGGAGGCCGTGCGACTCGGCAAGGCGCTGCGGATGCTCCCGAAAGCCGAGCCCGTTGGGCTGTGGGCGACCGGTGGATCTGCGCACAACCTGGTGGGACTGCATCGCTCGCGGCGACCAGCGCGAACCAGCCGCCTTTCCATGGCGAAACTCGAGCGCAGCAGCCGACGGCTGCTGCAGAACCGGGCGAAGGCGATTTCGAAGCGAACGGGTGAAGACCCGCGAAGGGTCAAGCTTCTTGCCCCGGGTGCGCTCATCCTCGGGGCCATCATGCAGCACTATGGCGCTGTCGAATGTACCGTGCTAGCGCCGGGCGTCCGCGATGGGATGATCCTCGCAGCTCATGCGTCTCCCGATGACTGGTGGAAAGATGCGCCGGCTCGGAAGACGGTTCCCGCGACTCGGGGTATCAGGCGCGTTTGAGGTCTGTTAATCCACCGTTAGTGATCGCGTAATAATCTGGCGCTATCTCCATAAGAGTCGCACCACTGTTAAGAGAACCTCGTGCAGTGATAGATGTTGGAAGCAACACTATCCATCTCTTCGTGGGGATCTGGGACGGCTGCCGGCTTCAGACAATCGACGAGGCCAGCGAGCGGACACGTCTAGCGGTTCATGTAGCCCGTGACGGCGTAATCGGCGAGCGGAAGCTCCGCAAGCTTGCTGAGTTGGCGGCCACCTACGCGGTGCGTGCAGAAAAGAGCGGCGCAGCAACGATCGACATCGTTGCAACTCATGCTGTGCGGACGGCGGGCAACCAGGCGGCGGTCGTGGGCGCGCTTCGTGAGGTCAGTCGTCATCCGGTTCGCATCCTGGGAACGCACGAGGAAGCCTACCTGGCCGCGCTCGGGACCTCTGTCATCGCCAGGTGGTCCACGAGAACGGCCGTTGTCGACATTGGCGGCGGCAGCGTCCAGGTTGCAGTAGCCGACCCGGGTGCGGTCCTCTGGACGGGCTCAGTACCGCTCGGAACGGGCAGCCTGGGCCCGGAACTCGGTGAGGCCCGGTTGGGCCAGCGGGCACTTTCAGGGATCAAAGATCGGGTTTCCAGGGCGCTTTGCGGTAGCCTGGATGGAGCATCGGGGATCCCATGGGGCACTCAGCAGGTGCTCGTGACCGGTGGAGCGCTTCGTCGGCTTTCGCTTTTCCTTGGCTCCCCCGACCGGATCTCGCTGGATGCGCTCGACCAGGCGACGGCCCTGCTCAACTGCTCCGAGGGTGTTGGACTGGCCGTGTCGCGCGGTATTTCGCCTCGCGGTATTTCGGTGTTGCGAGCCGGCACCCTCATCGCGGCGGAACTCCTTCGGCTGCGTGGCTTCAGTTCGTGCCGTTTCGTACCGGCCGGCCTCCGCGAAGGCGCCATCATCGCCGCCACCAACCTCCCTCTGCCGCTGGAGGCGTCGCGCTGTGTCATCAGCGATCGCGGTCAGTCACCCCTCCGGGAGCGGCTGGCGCAGTTGCAGTTCGCCTGAAATCGCAGAGTCCCGTTTGGCAGGCTAAGCCGCGTGTGACTGGTCGAGGCCGCTGAGTTGCTCGAACACGACGAAACAATCGCCGCCCTGGGCTTTGACCATGCTCTTGGCGCGTGATACGAGCCGGACTCGGTCCTCGTAGCTGCCCGCTGCAGGGTCAGTTGAAGAGACTCCAGCGATGGTGACTCCGAGTCGTTCGGCGTCGGTCCGGCCAGCGGGGTCGAACCACCGACCTGCCAGGCTGAGGAGGATTTCCTCGTTCTCGCTCCCGCAGGCGCTCGATCACGTGGAGCAAGGCGACCGCGTCCTGATCGATGATGGCCGCATATCTGCCGAGGTGATCGCGAAGCGCCCGGACGGGCTCGAACTGGTAGTGGTCGCCCCCGCAGATGCGCCGGTTCGGCTCCAGGGAGAGAAGGGCCTGAACTTCCCCGATTCAACCCTTCGTCTCGGTGCGCTCACCGACGACGATCGGGCAGCGCTTCCGGTGGTTGCCCGGCTGGCTGACGCGGTTGCGATCTCATTTGTGCATCGTCCGGAGGACATTGCCGATGTCTGGACCGAACTGGTTCGACTGGGGCGTTCCGATATCGGAGTCATTGCCAAGATTGAGAACAAGGAAGCAGTCCACAACCTGGTCCGGATACTGCTGGTGGGCCTGACCCTGCCTGCCTTCGGCGTCATGATCGCTCGGGGAGACCTCGCGGTTGAGGTCGGCTTCGAGAATCTCGCGGTTGTGCAGGAGGACATCCTGTGCCTGTGTGAGGCGGCACATGTGCCGGTCATCTGGGCTACGCAGGTGCTGGAATCCCTGGCCCGGACCGGCCTCCCGGCGCGCGCCGAGATCACCGACGCGACGACGGCGCAGCGGGTCGAATGTGTGATGCTGAACAAGGGGTCGCATATTCTGCAGGCCGTGGAGATCCAGTCACTCCTGTTGAGCACCGCCGACCGGCACCGCATCAAGAAGCGCGAAGTATTCCGGGAATTCACCGATCAGTCCGGGGTCTTTGAAGGGGTCTGACTTCGCTCTTGTTAGCGTCGCGTTAACAACCGGCGGGCATCGTCTTTTTCCGTGAGCCCCACCCGGCGCGCCTTTTGTCCACAGCTGGCATCGCCGCTCATAGCGCAGGCGCGTTGCTGGCCGCCGCCTACGAACTGCTGCTGTGGCGCAAGAGGAGAACACCATGACTAACGAAGAGGGCATCGAAGGCGAACTCCGTTCGCGGATCAGGCAGCAGGCTCAGCGGCTTGCCGAAGAATTCAGCGGGATCTTCGGTGTTGAGACCATTCAGCGGGTGGCCGACGAGTCATATTTGCTTCTGCGTCCTAACGCGCGCCTGACCGAATACGTGCCGCTGCTCGTCTATCGGTTCGCGCGTGAGCGGCTCCGCGCCCAGGCCCAAATGGAGGGAGCGATGTCGAAGGAACAGCCGGAAGTCCTATTTGTATGCGTGCACAACGCCGGGCGCTCCCAGATGGCGGCGGTACTGACTGCTCACTTGAGCGAGGGGAAGGTGCACGTTCGCTCGGCAGGTTCCACTCCGGCGAACGAAATCAACCCGCAGGTGATCGGGGCGATGGCCGAGTTGGGACTCGATCTCTCGCAGGAGTTCCCGAAGCCGCTCACCGACGATGTAGTCCAGGCGGCGGACGTAGTGATCACGATGGGTTGTGGCGATGCCTGCCCTATCTTTCCAGGGAAGCGATACCTTGACTGGGTTGTGGACGATCCCGCCGGACAGCCGATCGACGTAGTTCGGCGGATCCGCGACGAGATTCGGGGACGCGTCGAAGGGTTGCTGGCAGAGCTGCAAATCCGCACATCGGGCTCCTGATCGGGGCTTGGGTCTGAGGAGCACTTGCCGAGGCATGGTCTGGCAGTCCGTTGACCGTGGACAGCACGGGCGGTCTATGCGGCTATGGAGCAAGGATGCCTCGGTCGCTCAGTTCTTCGAAGGCGACGAAGCCTTTAGCTGTTACGGCGCTGTTCGGGTGCGCCGCCAGTCGGGCACGGTCCTCATGGTTTCGCGCCGCGGTGCCAGTCGAAGGAACCTCGGCGACTTCGACTTCGAGATCTTCGGCACCGGTACGGAAGTTGGTGCGCATCCTCGTTCATAGAGTGTTAACGGAGCACAGATACGGTTCGGGCTGATGTTTACATTCAGGAGAAACAGTTGACCACCTTGAAGACGAAGGCAATCTTCGTAGCCGGCTCGCTGGCTGCGCTTTCGATTGCCGCCCTTGTTAGCGGCTGCGGCGGTAGCAGTAGCAGCAGTACCCCAACGTCCGCCCCGGCGACGCAGGCCGCCACGACCGGAACGCCCGGGGCAACCGCGACGCCCTCTGGTCTTGCGGCCGACATCGGGAAGAGCGATTCCGGCAACCTGACGGGTGCGGGCGCGACCTTCCCGGCACCGATTTACCAGGCATGGTTCGACGATTACAACAAGAAGGTGTCGAAGAACGTCCAGGTCAACTAC
>DATCGT010000096.1:0-4652 GCA_036508775.1 Tepidiformaceae bacterium
ATTGGCACCGATACCGACTCCGGCGAGAGCTCTTTGCATTACGGAGCGCCATTGATTGCCTGCCGACTTTGCCTCGTCTTCGCTACCGTATCCGCTGCCCCACACCGAAATCAGTTTCGATTCACCGATCGGCTTGTCCTCGATGCTGCGCAATTCGACCGCGACGCCACCTTCCTCATGTATGACGAGAGTGTTCTCTGTGAATGGAAGATGGCCCCCGGGCGCAACCTCAAACCGTTGCCGGAAACTGTAGGCGGTAGGCATCGCTTCTCCTTGTTGCTGCACGATTAGTACTCCTGAACGTAGCCCTACCCGGGCAGGACGCCAGTCAGGATGGGGCGTATTGGCGAGTAGCGGGGTTGCCACTTTGCGTGCCGCCGGCGACCAGGATGTTCAGGCCCCGCGACCACCGAGGCGAACAATAGTGCTGACGTCCGAACGCGGGCACAGTCCTGGGCCGGTTCGCGGACGACGACGCCGGGAGAACTCGCCCTCCACTGAACCCGGGGCGGTTCAGTAGTCAACAGGCGCTTCGTGGAGTGGAACCCGACGGGGCATCCTTCCCGACACGTTCTGTCGGCGCTAAGGAATCCCGATTGGAGTTGCCTGCCTGGGCTCATGTTTGGCTGATCTCCCGCGTGCCCGGCGGTTCAAGCAGCCGTTCCGGGTTTGGGCGTTTGGCACCCATCTGTTCACTTCCGGCGCTACTGTTCACTCGGGGGTCGGGCGGAATGTTTGGCTCCCCATCGCCTAGGAGAGATGCGCCATGAGTAGTCCAGCCGGTTGGTATCCGCAGCCTGACGGCCAGCAGAGGTACTGGGATGGCGAGTTGTGGACCGAGCACTTCGCGCCCGGTGTCCAGGCGGAAACGAGCGCTCTCCCACTGTTGAAGACCAAGCAGGGTTTCGTGTTCAGAGGTCGAAGTTTCAGCAAGGCCGCCGCGTTCGGCTGGGGAGGGCTAGCCCTGGCGGCTCTGATCGGCGCAATGAGTTCCGGCTTCAGCGGCGCCGCAATCATGTTGGGGCTGTTTGCCTTCGTGGTCGGGGTGATCGCCCTGGCTCGGGGCAAGGTCGGTTGGGCCCAGTTGAGGAACCGTGCAGCCGGCGGCGTCGCGATCGGCGCGGCCATGGTCTTCCTCACCGTCGGGGCACTCGCCGCACCCGCGGACACATCCCCAACCACTGAGTCGGCCATGACAAGCAGCGACAGCCCGACCACTATAGACGCGGCAGCCGAAGCAGCAGCACAAGCGGCCGCAACTGAAAGGGCAGCAGCGGACGCCGCGGCCGCCGAAGCGACGGCTGCAGCAGACAAAGCCGCAGCGGAGGCTTCGGCGAAGGCAACTGCCGACGCTGCCGCCGCGAAGGCAACCGCCGACGCTGTCGCGGCGAAGAACGCGCAGACTGCCGCAACAAAGGAAGCTGAGGCGGTAGCCGCGGCTTCGGCAAAGGCCAAGGCTGCAGCACAGGCGAAGGCTGCAGCTGCAGCCGCAGCGGCGGCAGCCGCAGTGCCGCCGCCGCCATCCGCCAAGACCTACGACAACTGCACCGACATGCATGTCGACTACAAAGGCGGCGTAGCGCTCCCAGGTGCAGTCGACCACCGCAGCAATGGCGGCCACGCGCAGTACGCGCCCGTTTACAGCACGTCGCTATACAACGCGAACTCGGGCAGCGACCGCGACGGAGACGGCATCGCCTGCGAGGCGTAACAGTGGACATCAGATCGCTCACCGCGGTGATGGCGACCGTCGCACTGCTATCCGGCTGCGGTCCCGCCTCCGATAGTCCAACGGCTCTTGACACTAGAGCCCAGTCCGCCCCTACTTCCCCAGATATTGCTCAAACTCCGACACCGACCGTGACCCAGGTGACGGCGCCCGTCGCGACATCCACCCAGCCCAGGCCTGCGGCGGCAGGCACGGCACTGGCCGCGGTGGCAAGGCTCACCGTCAAGGGCCGCGCGCCCAAGACCGGCTACACCCGCGATCAGTTCGGCCAGTCTTGGTTCGACGTCGACCGCAACGGCTGCGACACCCGTAACGACATCCTGCGCCGCGACCTGAGCAGCAGACAGATGCAGAACGCCTGCAAGGTTCTGGCCGGCACCCTGGCCCCTGACCCCTACACCGGAACGTCCATCCGATTCGTCTACGGCGGCGCCAGCGAGGTCGACATCGACCACATCGTCGCCCTCTCGGACGCCTGGCAGAAGGGCGCCGCCAGCTGGCCGGCCGGAAAGAGGCTCGCCCTCGCCAACGACCCACTCAACCTGCTAGCCGTGGACGCCTCAGCCAACAGGTCCAAGGGCGACGGCGACACCGCAACCTGGCTGCCAGCCAACAAGTCCTTCCGCTGCACCTATGTCGCGCGACAGGTTGCCGTGAAGGCCAAGTACGGCGTCTGGGTCACGGCGGCCGAGCGAGACGCCATGACCCGAGTCCTCGGGGCATGCCCGTCCATGCCCCTGCCGGGTCCAGGCTCCGCGTCCACCGTGGCGCTGCCGCCCCGCGCGGCATCGACTTACACGCCTCTACCCGTAGTACCGCCCGCGCCATCTCCCGCACCCGCACCCGCGAGCGTCTACTACGTCAACTGCACTGCCGCTCGTGCGGCTGGCGCCGCTCCGATCCACCGCGGCCAACCTGGCTACCGATCCGCGCTCGACCGCGACGGAGATGGGATTGCTTGCGAATGAACGCTGTTGGGGGCGGGCGGCTCATAATCAACAAGCCGGACCGACCTCCTGGAGCACCTTCTTGAGTTGGGGAGCGGGACGGGCGTTCACGTCGTAGTCCGGATTGTCGTCGGCCCAAGCGATTTGGCTGCAGAACCCAGCCCCCGTGGGTGATGAGGCAGCGAAAGTGTCCAGAGTTGGTTTGCACTGGCTGAGGTCCGCGTCACCCACAGTGATCGCCGTGGACGAGCCGTCCGGCGTCACCCACCGTTCAATCATGTCGCGTTTGGGCTCCAGAGTGCATATACCGCCTGGTGCGCCGGACTGTGACGAATCGGCTTCACCGGGCGCTGAACTGGGGGGCAATGCGGATACCGGCTGATCCGCAGTTGACGCCGAGCCGCCTCCGCATCCCGACAATGACGTGGCGAGCAGTCCAGATACCGCAAGTGCGACAAACGCCCCGTGAATCCCCATGCGCGTGAGGCTAGTGCTTACCGCGGCATTTGCACTGTCGTACGGACGTTTCCATGACCGCTATCACTAAACCCATGATCCGGGAGGGGCACATCCGCAGCGCCTTCTTGACCAAGCGGCGCAAGGGAACCTCGCCGGTGCCCTCCAGACTGGGCTGACGGCACTGCATCGAGGCCACATCCCGGAGTGGAATCTTCAGGAGGGAGACCTCGTCGAAGGTCGGGTCAACGAGGCTGCCTTCGACACAGCACTCGTCGGGAGGCCGCATGATCGTCTACGTCCCGCTCGCCGCCTGGCGGGTCTCTTGAAGCTCGGTCTATCCGCCTTTGGCCCGCCGGGCTCGTCAGAGGCGATCGAGCAACTCAGCCTTCTTCTTGGCAAACTCCTCGTCGGTCACGATGCCGGCTTGATGCAGTTCACCCAACTTGCGCAGCTGCTCGGTCACATCGACACCTGGGGCACCTGCCGCGCCTTCGGTGGAGCTGGCGCTCGAGCTCATTTGCTGCAAGATCACTTCTCTTAGATACGGCCCAGAAGCTTGTTTTGCCTTGAACTCCAGGGTGTTTCCGGACGTGTGCACTTGGAGAACGGACCAGATCTCGTCGATCTTGCATTCAGCAGACGAAATGCGTGACATCGGGATGGTCTCCGTGCCAGCGCCCTCATGCGGCCAGGTGCGCTTGCCCTTGCTGACCAGCTCGACCCGGTCGGCAAAAACGAGCAGAAACTCATCGGCCGCGTTGGCAAAGGTGTACCCCACTGCGATTGCGTCGTCGATGGCGACGCCTTTGTCCATGGCCTTTGCGCGCGCCTGGTCGTCTAGCTTTATGGCCTTTGCCCGCGCCTGGTCGGCTTGCTCTTGCGCCTTGGCGGAAGCCTTCTCCCGCTTGGCGGCAACTTTGTCAGGATCCTTCGAGAAGATTCCCATGTCGATGAGATTAGTCGTGTCTACGGCGTGCCGTCAGGGCTGCCGCGCCGGGAGTCCGACATCTGAACTTATGCCGCATTTGCCAGCTCGAAGACCTCCTCGCAGGTGACCACGCGTTCGCGCGAGGGGATGGCCGAGGAGAGGCAGTTGAGCATCGTGGTCTTGCCCACTTTTCGCTAGTGTTCCCCATGCCTCTCGCCGCCGTGATCTACGCCCGCATCTCGCAGGACCGCGCCAGAGATGGACTCGGGGTAAAGCGCCAACTGGCGGACTGCCGAGCCGAGGCCGCGCGACGTGGCTGGCCGGTCGTGGCCGAGTTCGTGGACGACGACGTGTCGGCGTACAGCGGCAAGGCCCGCCCGAACTACCGCCGAACGCTCGACGCAATCCGCACCGGCGAAGCCGACGCCGTGATCGTGTGGCACCTCGACCGGCTGCACCGACGCCCCATCGAGCTCGAGGAGTTCGTCGCCGTGTGTACCAAAGCTGGGGTGTCCGACGTCGCGACCCTGCACGGCGACGTGAACCTGAACAACGGCGACGGCCTGCTGATCGCCCGGCTCATGGCAGC
>DATCGT010000097.1:0-8415 GCA_036508775.1 Tepidiformaceae bacterium
TTCGTCGTGGCGGAAGGGTCTACCAGGGACGTTGGGCAGGGGACGGGCCTGTCGGTGCGCCTGGACCGCTTCTCGGCAGACTACTACCCGGACGGGCGCCCGAAGGCCTATCTGAGTGACATGACCGTGCTGAAGGACGGGAAGGTCGTGAAGCAGGGGACGGTCGGTGTGAACTCGCCGATGCACTACGGCGGAATCGCCTTCCATGAGTCGTATTACGGGCCGGCGGCCGTACTGCATGTGCAGGACAGTACCGGGAAGGTGATCTACGACGGTGGGGTCGCACTGACGATGAAGACGCCGGACGGGTTGCGTCCGGAGGGAAGCTTCGAACTTCCCGACCAGAACTTGCTGGTCTTCGTGATCGGTCCGATGAACGGCCAGGCAGACAGCCTCGTGCCGCCGGGTGAGGTGAGGCTCGACTTCTACCAGAATTATGTGCGCGTGGCGCGCCCTGGCAACATCGTCCAGGGCCAGGCGACGCCTATCGGTGACATGACCTTCACGTTCGTGCGCGAGGGCGCATTCACCGGAATGCAGGTGGTGAAGGACCCGGGCGTGAACATCATCTGGCTGGCTGGCGGGCTGATGATCGTCGGCATGGTGATGCTGTTCTATATGCCGCCGCGCCGCCTCTGGGCGCTGTGCAAGACGAAGCCTGATGGCAGCACTGAGGTGCTCATCGGGATGCAAGGGCAGAGAGATATCTCTCTCGCTGGCGAGTTCGGGAAACTTCGGAAGCGGGTGGCGAAGGGTCTGGGGATCGAGGCAGGGGAAACGGCAAACGAGGAGGGAGACGAGGATGTTTGAGCTTTCGCACTACGCGTTCCTGGCGGCACTGGCCGCAACGGGGCTCGCATTCTGCCTGGCGGTGGTGGGCGCACTGAGTGGCCGCCGACAGCTGAGCTTCGCAGGGGTGGGGTCGGCTTCCGGGACGACCGGGATGCCGGCGACGCTGGGCCGGTACGGATCGATCCTCGTCGTCAACGCTTTCGTGTTCCTGACGGCGTCGCTCGTGCTGCGCGGCGTGGCTGCCGGGCACGCGCCGTTTTCGAACATGTACGAGTTCTCGCTGGCGTTTAGCTGGTGCGCCCTGGCGCTGGACATCTTCTTCGAGCGCCGCTATCACCTCAAGACGCTTGCGCTCATGGTGCTTCCCATCGCGCTGGGTCTGCAGGTATATGCGACGACGGTTCCGGATGCGATTGAGCCGCTCGTGCCCGCGCTTCGGAACAACCTGCTGCTGACGGTTCACGTGGCGATGGCCATCCTTGCGTATGGGGCGTTCACGGTGGCGTTCGCCGCCGGGGTCCTGTATCTGGTGCAGCGCAAGAACACTGTGAAGTGGCTACCGAAGAACAGCGTCCTGGATGAGATCGGCTACAAGTCGGTGATGATTGGCTTCCCGATGCTCGCACTCGCGATCCTGCTGGGTGCGGTATGGGCCGAGATCGCCTGGGGTACGTACTGGTCGTGGGATCCGAAGGAGACGGCATCGCTGGCGACGTGGCTCATCTACGGTGGTTACCTGCACGCGCGGGTGGTCCGTGGCTGGCGGGGAGAGCGGAGCGCGTGGTTCCTGATCGGTGGCTTTGGCGCCATCCTGTTCACGTACTACGGCAACCTCTTCCTCGGCGGGATGCACACCTACGCCTCCTGACGATTTGATGCCCGAATCAGCGCCCACGCCTCCCGATGACAGCGCCCCGCCGGTCAAGGCGAGTCCCTTCCGGCAGTGGCTCGCGGCCCGGCGCGGATTACTGCAGAACGTCGGTGTTTCGGTTGTCTTCGGGCTCGTGATCGTTGCCGTCGTCTGGTACTTCGGGCAGCCGTCGAGCGGTGACGTCTCGAGCCAGTCGGTGACCCTGACAGCGAAGGTTTCCGGCCCGGCACCGCGAGTCGGGGTGGAAGCCCCGGATTTTCGTGTCATCGGGTTGGACGGGACGCCGCACCAGCTCAGCGACTTCCGGGGGCACCCGGTGTGGCTGAACTTCTGGGCGACGTGGTGCCCCCCCTGCCGGGCGGAAAGCCCAGACATCGAGGCGGCGTACGAGCAGCACGCGGAGAGCGGGCTCATCGTGCTGGCGGTCGACGTTGGGGAGGGGCAGCAGACGGTCCTGGACTACGTGCAGCGGACCGGGCTTCGGTATCTCATCGCCGGTGACCAGAGCACCGAGGTCGCCGCGCAGTACCACGTGAGTGGGCTGCCCACGCACTACTTCATCGATGCGAACGGTGTCATCCGGGACCTGCAACTGGGGAGCATCGGCAAGCAGAACATTGAGAAGAAGCTCGCCTCGATTCTTCCCTCAGGCGGGTCCGGCACGAAAGCGCCCTGAGGCGCGGCAGCCCGGCGGTCGTCAGCTCTGGCGGGCCATCACGTAGTCGCCGATCTCGACCAGACAGCGGTGGGCTTCGGTGTCTGGGAGAATCGCGATCGCCTCATTGGCGCGGCGAACGTATTCGCGGGCCATGTCCATTGCGAGTTCGAGGACGCCTGCGGAGCGAATAGCCTCGATCGCTTCCTTGAGACGCTCTTCGCGCCCGCGACGGGCGGTGAAGAACTTCTTGATCGGGTTGTCGACCGGGAAGCGTTCGAGGTGGAGCAGGCCGGGTAGCGTGACGGTTCCTTCGCGGAGGTCGCCGCCGACGGGCTTACCCATCGTGGCTTCGTCGCCGGTGTAGTCGAGGATGTCATCCACAATCTGGAAGGCCATACCCATGCTGTAGCCGTAGGTGCGCAGAGCGTCGACGGTGGCCGGCGGACAGCCCGCCAGTTCCGCGCCGCCCTCGGTGGCGTTCGCGAAGAGGGCAGCGGTCTTGCCGCCGATACGGGAGAGGTACGCCTGGATGTCGCGGCCGACGTCGAAGGCGGCGGCGTCCTGTTCGAGTTCGCCGCTGGTCATCTTCATGAGGGCGAGGGCGAAGAGGCGGGTGACCGTGAGGCTGCCGGTGCGGGTCACCATCTCGGCGGCGTTGGCAAACATGTAGTCGCCGAGGAGGACCGTGACGGCGTTGTCGAAGATGGCATTCGTGGTGGGGCGGGCCCGGCGGCTTTCCGCACCGTCGACCACATCGTCGTGGACGAGGCTCGCGGTGTGGAGGAGCTCGATCGCGGCTCCCAGGGGAACGAGCTTGTTCAGGTTGTAGTCGCCGAAGGTGCCGGCGAGGAGGACGAGCGCCGGGCGGAGCCGTTTGCCACGAGCTTCGAGGGCGTGGTCGAGCATTCGCTTGAGTGGCGAGAGACCGACCTGTTTCGTTGATTCGAGCAGGTCTTCGACCAGGATGAGGTCTTCACTGACGGGCCCATAGAGACTGGTGAGCTGGGTCTGCATTCAGGCCGCTACCTCAAGAGGGATACCAAATAGCCGGATCGCGTTTTCGGTCGTTGCCCGGGCCACCGTCTCGACGGCGATCCCGCGAACAGCAGCGATCGCTTCAGCGGCGGCGCGTACGTGTGCGGGCTCGTTTCGCTTGCCGCGCAGGGGCTGCGGGGGCAGATACGGGCTGTCGGTCTCGACCACCAGGCTCTCCAGGGGGAGTTCGGCGGCGATGCGACGAGTCGCCTCATTCCGGGGATAGGTAATTGTGCAGGGGATTGATACCAGGAAGCCAATTTCGACGAACGCCCGGGCCTGTTCAAGGCTGCCGCCGAAGCAGTGCATCACTCCGAAGGGGCGTTTGGAAGTGCTGAGATGGCTACGGCGTGCGTAGGCCGCGATGTGGGGGAAGATCGCCTCCTCTGCGTCGCGGCTGTGGACGCTGACCGGCTTCCCCACCTGAACCGCGATCGCGAGCTGGGCTTCGAGCGCCTGTATCTGTACGTCGCGAGGGGAGAGGTCACGGTAGAAGTCGAGGCCGATTTCGCCGACGGCGAGGACGGCGGGACTCGCGGCCTGCGCTGCCAGGAGGTCCAGGGCGGGGGGCGTCATCTGGTCGGCATCGTGGGGGTGGCAGCCAACCGCCGGGTAGACGAACGGATAGGTGGTCGCCATCTCCAGGGCGGCAAGGTTCGAAGCGGGATCAAAGCCACACACCAGCATGGCGCCAATCCCGGCCGCCAGCGCGCGTTCGATGACCTGTTCGAGATCGGCTGCGAACGGGGCGTCCTGGAGGTGGCAATGGGTGTCGATGAGAGGGGTCATGCGGGCCCCGCGGCGACTTCCGCCTCGATCTTGGTGTAGAGGGGGCGCGGCTGCCCCAAAAGGGTGCCGGCGGGAATGGGACGGAACTCCCAGCCCTGGTCGCTGATTGAGGACGGAAGGCCAAGGTCGCCGTGCAGTTGTGCGGTCGAGAAGGGGAGGATCGGATTCAGGAGTGTCTTGAGGGCATTGATGACGTTGAGCGCGACGGCGAGCGTCTGGGCAGCGTGGTCGCGGTCGGTCTTCACGGCTTTCCAGGGTGCGCGCTCGTCGAGGTACTTGTTGGAAGACTGGGCGAGGTGCAGCGCCTCCTGGAGGGCAGAACGGAAGTGGCAGGCCGCGTACTCGTCGCCGACCTTCTGGAAGGCGGCGCGGGCGGCGTCGAGGATCGCCGCGCTCTCAGGGGCGAGGGGCCCCGTCTCTGGGACGACGCCATCGAAGTTGCGGTGGATCATCGAGATGACGCGATTCGCGAGGTTGCCCCAGGTGGCGATGAGGATCTCGTTGTTCGCGCGGATGAGGTCGTCTTCGCGGAACTCGGAATCACTCGTCTCGGGCATGATCTGCGTCAGATAGAACCGGATCACGTCCGGCGCATAGGTGTCGAGGAGCTCAAGCACCCAGGTGCCGGTGCCCTTGGACTTGCTCTGCTTCTGGCCGGCGGAGAAGTTCACGTACTGGTTGGCGGGTACGTCGTAGGGGAGATTCAGCCCCTCGTAACCCATCAACATGGCGGGCCAGATGATCGTGTGGAAGGGGATGTTGTCCTTGCCGATGAAGTAGTAGGACTTCACGGACGGGTCCTGCCAGTAGGCCTTCCAAGCGTCGGGGTGACCGGACTTCTCGGCCCACTCACGGGTGGCGGAGAGATAGCCGATCACAGCGTCGAACCAGACATAAATGCGTTTCGCGTCCCATCCCTCGACGGGAACGGGAACGCCCCAGGAGATGTCGCGGGTGATGGCGCGGTCGCGGAGGCCTTCGTTGAGCCAACCGAGGGTGAAGTTCTGGACGTTGCGGCGCCAGTGGTCCTGTTTGGAAACCCACTCCTTGAGGGGCGCTTCCATCGCGGAGAGCCTGAGGAGGAAGTGCTCGGATTGGCGTACGACGGGCGTCGCGCCGGTTAGCTTGCTACGAGGGTTCAGCAACTCGATGGCGTCGAGGGTGGAACCACAGTTGTCGCATTGGTCGCCGCGGGCCTCGAGGTAGCCGCACTTCGGGCAGGTGCCCTCGACGTAGCGGTCGGGGAGGAACTGGTCGGCGTTAACGTCGTAGAGCTGGTCCTGGACGTCGGTGTAAAGGAGTCCTCGCTCCAACAGCCGGGTGAAGAACTCCTGCGTCGTCGCGTAGTGGTTCTCGGTCAGTGTGGTCGTGTAGTTATCGAAGCCAATGCCCAGGCGCTGCCAGGTTTCGAGGATCTTCGGGTGGTAGCGGTCGACGACATCGCGAGGGGTGATGCCCTCTTTGTCGGCGGTGACGGTTATGGGCGTGCCATGGCAGTCAGAGCCGGAGACCATGACGACGTCGTCGCCCTTCAGGCGGTGATAGCGGGCGAAGATGTCAGCTGGCAGGTAGGCGCCAGCCACCTGTCCGACGTGCAGGAGGTAGTTCGCGTAGGGCCAGGCCACGCAGACGAGGATCCGTTCCGACAAGGCTTTTACCACACGGGGGAGATGCCGCGAGTCTACCATGTTCAGAGCTTATTCCTGAGTGGGCGGCGCCGGGTCCTTAGGCCAGAGTTCGTAAGCGTCGCTCCTGGAGATCTCAAAGCGGCGTGCCGCTTCGGTGGCGGCGCCGGAGCGACGTGCGCCCGCGCGGTGCATTTCGGCCATGTAGGCGGCGACGTCCTCGCGGCCCGCGGACGCACGTTCCGGGACCTGGACGACAACGGTGCACTCGCCGCGCGTCTCGGCAAAGCGGGGCGCGAGCTCGGATGCTCGGCCGCGGACGACTTCTTCGTGAATCTTCGTGAGTTCGCGGCAGACGGCGACCTGCGGGTCTCCCATCGTTTCGGCGAGTTCGCTCAGCGTGGGGCCGAGGCGGGAGGGGCTCTCGAAGAAGACCAGCACGGCGGCCGTGATGGCGGCGGAGGTCAGGCGCTCCAGGCGTTCCTGCTTCTGGCGGGGGAGGAATCCGAGGAAGTGGACGTCGCTGCCTTCGAAGCCGGAGACGGAGATGGCGCTGGCGAGGGCGGAGGGCCCTGGCAGAGCGAAGACGGGGACCCCGGCGAGGTGGCAGGCCTCAACGAGCCGGCCGCCCGGATCGGCAACGACCGGGGTGCCGGCGTCGCTCACGAGGACAACCGCACTCGAACGGGCAGCCTCTACGAGTTCGGGCGCGCGACGGGCGACGTTGTGCTCGGTGAGGCTGATCAGGCGGGGGGATCCACCCGCTATCTTGACCAGGCGGCCACTGGTTCGAGTGTCCTCAGCGGCCACGATCGCGGCGGTCGCGAGGGCGTCGCGGCCACGTTGCGAGAGGTCGCCCAGGTTCCCGATCGGGGTGCCGAGGACGTACAGACCGGGGGCGAAAGAGATTGGTGGAGGCAAGTTGTTTGAATCACACATAACGGCAGGAAAAGGGTCCAGTCGCGGTTGACCCTCTTTGGGGGCCGCTCCTACACTCGAATGATACACACGGGTCCGGAAATGCCCGTCACCTCACATCCGGGATCGCGCTGAATTGAGCACTGCTGTTCAACCTTCATCCGCCGCCTTCGACGATAGCGAAGGCGGCCGTTCGCCGTTGGCCACGGGGGAGGCGTCCATGTCCGCACCGCAGTTTAAGCAACTTCGCCGCGCTTACGGTTTCGACGAAGTTGCCATCGTCCCCGGGGACGTGACCATCAACCCCGAACTGGTAGAACTGGGGCTCGACATCGGGCCCCATCATTTTGCCATCCCGTTCCTTGCATCGGCGATGGACGCGGTGGTCGATCCCTCATTCGCGATCGAGATGCACAAGGCGGGTGGCCTTGCGACTCTCAACATTGAGGGCGTCTGGACTCGTTTCGACGACCCAACTCCACTGCTACAAGAAGTCGCCTCGGCGAACCGCGACGAAGCGACGATGATCCTCCAGAAGGCATACCAGACAGACATCCGCGACGACCTGGTCGCCGCACGGATCAAGCAGATCAAGGCAGCTGGGGCGATCGCCGCGATTTCGGTGACGCCGATCATCACCAAGAAGTACGCGCGGCTCATCCAGGAAGCCGGCGCCGACATCATCGTCGTGCAGAGCACCGTTACGACGGCCCGGCACGAGTCGAACAGCACCGAAGGCCTTCGCTTCGACAAGCTGTTCAAGGACATCCACGTCCCGGTCGTGGTGGGTAACACGGTCGGGTTCAACGCGACGCTGGAGATCATGCGGACCGGTGTGGCCGCTGTCCTCGTCGGGGTTGGGCCCGGCGCCGCCTGCACGAGCCGTGAAGTTCTCGGCATCGGCGTTCCGCAGGTCACAGCGACGATCGACTGCGCCGCCGCACGCGACTACTACTTCAAAGAGACGGGGCGATACGTCCCGATCATCACCGACGGCGGTATTCGCACGGGCGGCGACGTCTGCAAGTGCTTCGCGTCCGGTGCGGACGGGATCATGATGGGGTCGCCTTTCGCGGCCACCACCGAGGCACCGGGCCGCGGCTATCACTGGGGCATGGCGACTCCTCACGCGAACCTGCCGCGCGGAACCCGCGTGGCGGTCGGTGTGAACACCACGCTCCAGAAGACGCTCTTCGGGCCCACCAGCCGGACCGATGGCACGGAGAACCTGGTGGGCGCTCTGCGGACAGCCATGGGGATGTGTGGCGCTCACACCATCCAGGAGTTCCAACAGGCCGAGATGGTCATTGCACCGGCGATCAAGACCGAAGGGAAGATCTACCAGTTCGCGCAGGCGCAGGCCTGAAATAGGACATCTCTGGTGACATCGAGTCTGCTCGGGGTCGCCAAAACCAGCTACTTAACGTAACCCGCCGCAAGGCGGGTTTTCGTTTGTGTCGCTCACGATCTCGACGGCGCAGCCTAGGAGCGCGGACGGAAAGTCGACTTTGAAACAACGCCTCACAGAGCGACCTCACAGGATGCTCGTAGCGCCCCGAAACGACACCCGGGATACATCTGAGACCCCCCTTTCGGAGGTCTGTTCAGTTCTGAATCGACTTTTTGGCCGCACCTCTAGCTAGACTTCCGCGCTCGCGAGTGCCGTTCCGTCGGCGTTGGTCGGGTCCCCGGTGAGGTGTGCCCCTTCGATGTCGATCTTTGGCAAC
>DATCGT010000098.1:0-4468 GCA_036508775.1 Tepidiformaceae bacterium
GTGTCGTCTGGGGCCCAGTACCAGGTATGGCTGCGGAGCCAGAGGCACGGGCCCATCGGGGCGTCGAGGCCGGTTTCTTCGTGGAGTTCGCGCTTGGCTGCTTCCTCGTGGGACTCGCCGGGTTCAAGGCCGCCGCCCGGCGTGAACCAGAAAGGACGGCCGGTCTCCTCGTCCCGCTCTTCGGTCGTGAAGAGGAGCACCTGGTCGAGCGTTGGCGATAGCATCCGCGACGATATCGAAGGGGCGATCGCAGCGGGCATGGTCCCGGTCTGGCTCGACCGCTACGGGTCGTCGGACTCCTTGCCCGCTGGAGCTATCCGGATTCAGTCCCTGGCCGAACTGCCCGCGGTTCTCGATCGGCTCTGACAGGCAACGATCCCGGGCGACTGGCACAATGACTGTTCAGATCCTTAGAAGGAGGAGCGGCGATGGCTGAACAGCGAATGTTTGGGCTCTGGTCGAGTCCGGTTACTGCGAAGAGCCTTTCGGTGAGCTTGCGGCTCGGGGAGCCGTGCTGGGACACCGACGGCAGGACACTGGGGTGGGTTGAAGGGCGCTCGGACAGGGGCGTGATCGTCGTGCAGGACGCCGATGGCGGCGCGACGCGTGATCTGACGACCGACCTCTCAGTACGGGCGTTTGTCGGGTACGGAGGTGGCGACTTCACCCTCTCCCATGGCTGCGCCTATTTCGTCGCGCAGGCGGACCAGCGCATCTATCGCCAGCCGCTGGCGGGGGGCACGGCGCAACCGATCACGCCTGCCTTCGGGGCGGCATCGAGCCCGGCGGTATCGCCCGATGGACGGTGGGTCGCGTATGTCCACACCTACGAGGACGTCGATTCCATCGCGATCGTCGACAGCGAGGGGAAGGCGTGGCCGCGACGGCTGGCCTCGGGGTGCGACTTCTACATGCAGCCCACCTGGCATCCCTCCGGGCACCGGATCGCGTGGGTGGAGTGGAACCACCCGAACATGCCCTGGGATGGAACTGAGGCTCGACTCGGCTCCCTCTCCTTCGCGGAGGACGAACTGCCCGCGCTCGCCGGTGTCACTACGATCGCCGGGGCGAAGGAAGTTGCGGTGCTGCAGCCCGCGTTCACGCCAGACGGGAAGAGCGTGCTCTACGTCTCGGACGAGGGGGGCTGGGGGCAGATCCACTGTCGCGAGCTGACGACAGGTGACGACGTGCGACTCACGGATGGAAGCGGCGAGTTCGGTCGCCCGATGTGGGCGCAGGGGCAGCGTTGCTTCGCCGTGCTGCCATCGGGACGGGTTGCCGGGGTGCGGAGCGAGGGCGGTTTCGACCGGCTCACGCTTGTCGAGGCCGATGGCAAGATCACCGATCTCGGCGCGTGGCACGAGGGATACACACTCATGGGGCACCCGGTGGCGTCGCCGACGGAGGACCGCGTGGCCCTCGTCGCTTCGGGGGGCCAGGTGCCGGCGCGGGTGATCGTCGTGGACCTGTCGGGTGAGGGGCCTTCGATCTCGGTGCGACGGCGGAGCGATAGCGAGTCACTGCCGGCGCCTGCGCTCTCTCGCCCCGAGGCGATCAGTTGGACGTCCTTCGACGGCGAAGAGGCGCACGGGATCTACTTCCCGCCCGCGAGCCAGCGCTTTGCCGGGACGGGTGCGCCGCCGCTGATCGTGAACATCCACGGCGGGCCGACCAGCCAGGTGCAGGCGGCATGGAACGCGCAGGCGCAGTACTTCGCGACCCGTGGCTTCGGCGTCCTGTTCCCGAACTACCGGGGGAGCACGGGCTACGGCCGGGAGTACATGCTGAAGCTCCGGGCGAGTTGGGGCATCTACGATGTCCAGGATGCGAAATGGGGCGCGCAGGCGCTGGTGGAGCGCGGGCTCGCCGACCCGGGCCGGCTCGTGATCATGGGCGGCAGTGCAGGGGGCTTCACGGTCCTGGAGTCGCTGTGCCAGTTCCCTGGCTTCTTTAAAGCGGGGATCTCGAGCTTCGGGGTCGCAAACCTGTTCAACCTCGCGAGCGACACCCACAAGTTCGAGGCCCGCTATCTCGATAGCCTGATCGGGCCGCTGCCCGAGGCGGGCGCGCTCTACCGCGAGCGGTCGCCGATCTTCCACGCGGAGAAGATCAAAGACCCGATCGCCGTGTTCCAGGGAGACATCGACCGGGTGGTGCCGCGGGAGCAGAGCGACAGCATCGTGGCGTCACTCCGGTCGCGAGGCGTGCCTCACCTGTACCAGGTTTACGAGGGCGAAGGGCATGGTTGGCGGAAGAGCGAAACGATTGAGCATTTCTACGCGACGCTGGACTCGTTCCTGAAGCAGTACGTCCTCTTCTCCTGAACGGATGCGAGTCCCGGAGCTACAATCGGGCCATGTCTGATTGTCTTTTCTGCAAGATGGCCGCGGGCGAAATCCCGGTCCCGCAGGTCGCCGAGAACGAGCATGCCTTCGCCATCCGGGATATCAGCCCACGCGCGCCGGTACACGTCCTGGTCATTCCAAAGCAGCACGTCGCATGGGCGCCGGACCTTGGCGCGGCACATGGCGAGATGCTTGCCGGGATGTTCGGGCTGGCGACCGAGGTGGCGCGCGTCGAAGGCGTGACCGACAGCGGTTACCGGCTCGCCTTCAACGTCGGCGAGAACGCCGGGATGACGATCTTCCACCTCCATATGCACCTGCTGGGCGGGCGACTGCTGGGGCCCGAGGGCTAGTGTCCTCGATGATCGAGCAGCAGATTGCCGCAGTGCGGGCGGAACTGGAGACCAGGCCGAAGGGGCTGGTGAATCACGTCACCCGTGTGCTTGCCGAGGCGTTTGACATCGGTAGCCGGTACGACCTCGACCCGGCGCGAATCGAGCTTGCGACCTGGGGGCATGACCTCTTCCGCGCCCACAGTGCGGAAGAGCAGCTGAGGCTGGCGCGCGAGTGCGGGATCCAGATCGATGAGACCGAGGAGCGGCTCCCGGTGCTCCTGCATGGGCCGATCGCAACGGTGGTCTTGCGGGAGCGGTTCGGACTGACGGATGAGGAAGGGCTGGCGGCGGTCCGGGACCACACGAGCGGGCTCGCGGAGATGCCTCTGCTCGCGAAGGTTATCCTCTTGGCGGACAAGGTTGAGAAGCACAAGCGGGAGCGGACGCCGGCCATGGCGGAGATTCGGAAGCTCGCACGGCGAGACCTCGACCTCGCGTTACTCTGCTGGGCCGACTGGAAGTGGGTGGACGAACGCACGCGGCGTTACGAGGCTCATGCGGCTCACTGGCAGGCGCGGGTCGCGTGGGTCGCTGCACACCACGGCGAGGCCGGTATGCCCGGGCGCGTCAGCGCCCGAGCGTTCGCGAAAGAGGCGGCCGCCGACCAGGGGGACTAGGGGAGCTTCAGCACCTGGCCGATCTGGAGTGCGCTGCAGTCGGCTTCAGTCATCTTGTTGGCGTCCAGGAGCTGCTGGAGTGTGATGTTGCTGGCGGAGGCAATCGCGCCGCAGGTGTCACCGGACTGCACTGTATAGGTCTTCCCGCCCGCGCCCGGGGTGCCGGTCTGCGTAGCGGAGGGAGTGCCGGTGCCGGGCGTCTGGCTCGGGTTCGGGGTGCCGACCCCTGGGGAACCGGTTGCGGATGAAGTCACCGAGGAGGCGGGGCGAGTCGACTGGCCTTTCAGAGCCGCTTGCGTCGCGACCACATCGGAAGGCGAAAGCTTGTTGCTGCCATTCCCGCCGCCGCCCACGGCCTGCTGAATAAGGATGGCGATAAGGATAACGACGACGGCCATGGCGAAGAGGCCAATGGTCGCAACGGGCATGCTGACACCGCCGGCGCGGGGCCGCGGGTTGAGTGCACCCGCACTCGCTGAACGCGCGGGGCGTGGGCGCTGAGTACCGGCAGCCTGGGCCGGCGCGTTCCGCCGGGGGGCGCCGCCGCCAAGGGGCTGCGTCCGGCCTGCGGTAGCACGTTCGCGTCCCTTCGGGGGGACGGCTGCGGCGGGAGTGGGCTGGGTGCGCTGGACGCCTTCGCCGCGGAACACGGGGCAGGCGGTGTGGTTGTCTTCTAGGCAGTAGGTTTCCTGGTGGCCCAGGGCGATACGTGTGGGGGTGGGCAGCCGATAACAGCGATGAGCGTCGGTTGCGTACGTTGCATGAGAATCGGCGTCGTCGGCCAGCCCGACGTAAGGGCAAATTGCCGAGAACTCTTCCTCGCCCGGTTCTACCGTCACCCGCACCCCTCGCGCGTAAAGCAGCGCGCTAAAGGTATGGTGTCACGAGGTGTGTTGCCGGGCAATGGCAGCCAATAAAGGTAGCGATCGAAGTGGGGGAAGGTGGGGCGTGGCCCGCCGGGCCACGCCCCACGACAACGGGGAGGGTTGCGGCCACCCTGGCAGGGAGTAGCCTCGCTGGTAACCACGACCGTCGGACGGCCCATGCAAGGGTGGTCGAGCGGATGATCCGGTGACATTCGGGTGGACTCCGCAGGAGGGGCAGCGGCCTC